>NZ_JBFPFS010000021.1:0-114986 GCF_047978125.1 Burkholderia sp. LFS061
AGGACGTCCTCACACGCTTGCCGACCCACAAGGCCAGCGACATCGACGCGCTGCTGCCGCATCACTGGCAGCCTCTCTTGAGCACCGCCTAAACTCGCTCGTCAAGACGGGATGGCTGGCCGCTTACCGTTAGCAGAACGCAGACTGATTTCGTCGATTGTCGAGAAGATATCGTCACGGTCCACGAGCACTCGCAAGCCTCATCGCGAGGCACCCGTACAACTGTCTCTATTCGAGAAGTAAGTATGCCGAAGACCTCCAACTCTTTATTGCTCGCGCCAGATCCCATCTCAGGAGAGTCGCCTTCGTCATGGCTTCAGCGATTGAGCCTGATGCATGCCGTCGGCACTCGGACGCTCCTGCGCTCCATGGGGATTCGGCATGTAGGAGATCCCGATGTCGACCTTACTCCAAGTGTGTATTCCACCCTGGTACAGGGAACAAATGTCTCTGAAGCCCGCGTTGACCATCTTGCAGGGATTTATCAGCACGTAAGCGAGAAGCGGTACCGCGGCATCCTGTTACGCGACGATCAGGGTCAGCCTGCGTACAGGTTTTGCCCACAATGTCTCGCCGGGGACGAAGTTCCTTTCCTGCGAGTTAGCTGGAGGTTTTCCGACTGGAAGATCTGCCCGGAACATCACATTCGAATGTGCTATCGATGCGCCACATGCCGGTCGCCATTGCCGGCCCTCCGTCCACCACGGCGCTTTTACGTGTCCGACCTGAGAGGCTGCTCGAATTGTGCTGCCGACCTTACTTTGCATCCAGCAGACCGCATAGAAAATGAGGAAACCGCAGCCTTAACGAAAACACAACGGGCTCTTGCAAGCGCCTTCCTGCTTGGCCGCTGCTTCATCAAGGGGAACCCCGACGAACTCCCTCTACATTACTTGGTGACGCTGATGGGCTTAGGTCATGTTGAAGCACACGGAAGGGTTAAATCGCGAAGCGCACCGCAATTTCGATTTTTCGCCAAAAAGCGTGACCGGAGGAATCTAGTATTTTCCTGCGATCCGAGCATGGGCCTGCCGGTTCGGTGAACGGCCGCTTCTCGTAGCGCAATAGGTTACGCAAAATACATCGCCCGAGGTGCTCGGAACAATCTTTGAACGTAGCGACGACATCGCCAGGCGCGAAACTTGGCGCTAGCTACCATGACTGCAGGGCGCATCTTAATCCCTGTAGCAACATCTGCGTCGAATCCACCACCGGTGACGGTGACGTGCGCGCGTGAATTGATGATATGCCAAGCGGGCAAGCCAATTGCGTAACTAGTCCGGTCGTCGATCCTCTTCGAGAGTCGCACAAGAGCTGCGACACCGTCGCGTCGCACCACTTGTCGCTGACTATATAGCTAGCATGCTCGTCAATTGTCGCAAAGTTCTAATGGTCGGCACCGCACGCCTCGATACTCCGGCCCTATCAAGATGAATTGCTCGCATGCCAAAATTCGTTGCACCAACGTAGTCGGTGGAAAACGTATCGCCCACCATCATGGCGTCAGCGGGAGAGACGCCCATCTTGTCGCAGATCCACGCGAAAATGTGCGGATCGGGCTTGAGATATCCGAGCTCACACGACCATGCACAATGCACGCGGAACGGAAGCGCGCACAACAGTGCTTCCGCGTAAGGTTGTGCCAAGTTCGACACGATACCGATCTTTATGCCTGCGGCATTCAGCTTCATCAAGCACTCCTGTGCGTCCGAAAAAAACCGAATACTCTCAAGTTCGACTGCCAACTCCGCATCCAGAGAGTTAAGATCAACCAACCCAGACGCGAATTCCGCAGCCGCGGCACCTAGCCCCATCGGTCGAGTCATCACAGCGTGAAGGACATCTCGAGGTCTCCTACTCGCACGTGCAAGCTTGACGAACGGCTGCTTCTTCGCCTGAAGTTCACAGATAGTTCCAAATGCGTCAAAGATGACCGCGCCAATAGACATTTGCGACACCGCCCCTTCTCGTGACTAGCTCTTATTGACGGCCGCAGAACAAAGGTTGCAATAGTCACAAGCTCCGCAAACCTTCTTGCCGGGCTTTGGCGGCAACTGATTTCTCCGCAGCGCGGTGGCAGCCCCGAGCACGTCCCGTTTCACGTCGTCGATGAAATCTCCATCGACTGACCGACGTTTTTGTCGCTGATTGTCGAGCTCGTAAATCTCCACATAGTCGGCAGGTCGCCCGGTAAGCTCCTTATAACCTAGTGCATAAATGTGGAGCTGCGTCTCTGTAACCGCTTCCGCCTGAGCTCGATCGTTCGACTTCAGATCCACGATAGTAACTTCATCAGTATCCATCCTCCGAACCAGATCGATTCTTCCAGCCACTGAAACACCATCGCCAAGAGCAATCTCTATCGCCTTCTCAGAAAACTCCAAATTATTGAACTCGGCCGAATTCTTTCGAATATATGCGGCCACCACTTTCACATCAGCACTCTTCAACTTGTCCTTCAAATCCGGATAGGCGTATGGTGCCCGCAAGTGGCGCTCGATCAATTCTTCGGCTTCGCTGGAGTCTATGGTCTCTCCACGCAGCGCTCGTGCGTGAACTTCGGCCAAGGCGTCGTGCAGGGATTTACCATACCCCAAGGCCTCGTCGAGCGGCGCGTTGAATCCGTAGAGGATTCGCAGCTTGAATTGATAGGGGCACTCAAAAAAATACTTCACGTCCGAGAACGACAACGTGACGTTCGCTACCGATGCCTTAGGCGCTGGCGTCAGTCGCTGACGAGTAGAGTAATTCTGAACTCGCCGTTTCACATATTTCGATGCCAAGACCTCATTGTAGAAATCCGACGATACTTGCGCTGTGCGGTTACCCTCATGTGGTGCCCACGTCATGTGCAAATACTTCTGCGCGCGTGTCACCGCAACGTAGAAGAGTCGTCGCTCGTCGTCGGCGCCTCCCCGATAGCGAGCGGCGTTGGAAAATGCTTCAGAGGGCAGAAGATGCCAAGCGTTTCGCCCGCCACCACCCTTTGCCGGAAAGCGATTCTTTACCAACTGAGGGATAAATACTACCGGCCACTGAAGCCCTTTTGCCTGGTGCACGGTCATGATGCGGACAGCATCGGGACTAACAAAACCATTATCTTGCCATCCCTCGGGGTAAGCATTCTCAGCATGGAAGCGCAAAAATCCCGCAAAGCTTTTGTATTTCTCTACAGGATTTGAGTGAAAGTGAATGCTCTCGAAATCTGAAATAGCCTGGCTAAACTTTCCGAGGTTGTAGAAGACAATCTCACCGCGGCCATCTGGCACGTCTTCCTCTCGAAGTGCAGATTTTTCTATAAACGCTATGAATTGCCGCTGCAGGTTGTAGACCTTGAACTGCCCGATTTCTGCATCCTGCATGTCTACACGAGCCTGAGCTGCCGCAGCAATGGCGCTTTCGAGAGCATCCGCGGTAATTCCAACATCCGCGCGCTGCCAAGCAGCACGCAACTCGTCAACCTCTATCTCGCCCGCCAAAAAATAAAATAGCTGACGCGCTGCCTCCACCTCTTCCTTCTGAAACAGGTTGTCCATACCGGTGATGACGTATGGCACCCCCGCCGCACCCAACGCGGCTGTCACTGCAGGTGCATCACGTCTTACGGAGCGAAGCAACACTGCCATGTCAGACCATGAAATACCGCGTTCACTACTATTCTCACGAACGGCAACTCCCCGGAGTGCCCTGCAGGTCTGTGCGATGTATTCCGCCTCTTCCTCGGGTGAGTCGAACCCAAGCGCTACGATGTCACCATCTTCGTAAGACTGTGCGTGAGTAGCCTTCATTTCTTTCGGCAAGCGATGGTTGAGCTGACCGATGAATTCACGAGCTAGCGCTACCACACCTTCACTCGAGCGAAAATTCTCTTCAAGGCGCACTTGCGCCACATCGTTGTATCGACGATCAAATGTGAGAATGTTTTGTACTTCACTACCTCGCCATTGGTAGATCGTCTGATCGTCATCGCCCACCACACAAATGTCAGCGCCAAGTTGATGTAGTTTCGATACTATCGCCTCCTGAACTGGATTGACGTCCTGATACTCGTCGACGATCACATGCTTGACGCGGATTGCCAATCGCTCGCGTAACGCTCCGTTGTTCGTTAGTTCTGCCACGGCACGATTGAGGATCCCCGAGTAATCAAGATACCCTTTCTTGTCAGTCAGATCCTCGTACATCTGGAGATGCGACGCGACAGTATTTTCCTTGAGCAGGGTCGGGTTGCGTGGATGATCCTCGCGCAGGATCGCCAAAGCGGATACGTAGTTCCGAGTGTCGGTATAACGCTTGAGCGCTTTCCCGTCCAACGTCGTGCTTTGCGTGAGACCAGATGCCTTCGAGTGACGATCGACAAACAGTGCCTGCTGGACATCATTGAGAACCTCGTACTTCATGTACTGAGGCACCTCAGACTTAAGCAGTTCCAAACAATAGCCGTGGATGGTGCCGACGTACATATCAGCTAGGCCTGTAACGTCGCCAATTTGCTCGTGACAACGCGTATGTATGCGCTCCTTTAGTTCCGCTGCGGCCTTATCCGTAAACGTAAAAGCGATAATGTTCTCGGGATGGCAACCAGCGCCTCCCAGGGAAACCGGCTGCAGCAACTTTACAACTCGTTGAGCAACAACCTCCGTCTTACCTGAACCAGCGCAAGCAATTAGCTGCAAATTTCCACTCACGTGATCAATCGCAGCGATTTGGCTTTTCGTAAATTTTGAGCGATCCATTTATCCCCCGTAGGCCTAACTTGTACCTCTTATTATGCTACCCGGCATGTCACCAAAGAGCTAGCGTTTGCGAGCTAATCGCACGTTCAGTCGGCGCGCAGTCGCAGTGAACTAAGAATAGTCGAAACATCACTCATCGACCAATTGTCAGGTTCCCAGCGTAACAAACGCCCGTCGCATTAGCATTATGCGCGCCGAATCGATTACTGGCGCAGGCAAAGGCCGCGCATGAAATCATGACACGCCGGGCAGGTAAACAAATGGCGTCGAATACAACGATTTTTATAGAAATCGTCACAATTTCTTATGCAAACGAGCCACGAACGCTGAGAAATATCATCGAGTGGCAAAACAGCCTGCCGTCCAACGTGCCAGCCACCAAACCATGAGGGACAACCGCCAGCCGTCTAGGGGCACTCGACGGCGGGGCGTCCATCATCGACAATCTGTACTGATTTCGCTATCGATAGCCGACGACGAGATATAGCCAATAGTCGGCCAGGGGTGTGAGACACACTTGGTGGGCGGCAGATCCTTCGGCCTATACCAGCATCAAACAGGGGGTAGACCATGCTCGAATATCGTAAGACGATAACGCAAACCGTTTCGGCATGCACTTGTGATCGCTGCGGCCGACGTATGACCCCTGACTCCGCAGACTCCGAGTGGCAGGAACGAATGTCGGTTGCGTATCGTGGCGGCTTCGGCTCCATTTTTGGGGACGGATGCAAAATCAGTATCGATCTCTGCCAACACTGTGTCCGGGACACCTTGGGTGCATGGTTGCGGATTGAGTCTCCAAATTTCTAGCCACGAGCAGGTCAGTGTTTACCGCGCATCAGCCCAAGAGCAACCCGTTCACTGCCGAGGCCGGCGGAAATGCGCGGGAAGCAGGGGTTCAGTGACACGGCACTTTACATCTAGCGCGCGAAGTTTACCGCCATCAACGAAGGTGAGTCGGATGCAGGCGGAAAATTAAATTTGAAAAACCGCCTGCAAATTCTAGGCTGAGCTCCTGCGCTTATCCTACGGCAGACAGCGGAATCGCAACAGGCTCCGTTGATTATGTATACAACCAGCACAATTCCCAATAAGAGACATTACTCAAACACCATCCCTTCTTGCGGACCCAACGGACATAGCTCAACTACGTTATTAACCAACTTGATCACGAATCTGTGCACATCAGAAGGAGGCACCTGCTTCGAGAAGAACCGATAAATTTCACTCGGCTGCTCCATCTCCATGTGCATTGTTATGGTGTTTATTTTATACTTTTCTACCAAGCTCAGAAGACTATTCTTAAGCTCAGCCTCCTCATTTTTCTTATTTACCTTCTGAGATTCCGCACCAAAATATTTAATCAGACACTTCTCAATTATCTTACCCTCATCATCAACCTCGACCTGGTCAATCATCGAATTCGCCACCGCAAAATTCAAGCAAGACTGAGAATTTTTACCAACTGAAATTACTTTGAACAAGTTATAAAAGACAAAGAAATCGTTATCGTCGTTTGACACACGATAAAGCATGTCAGCAAACCCGCGATGAACGAGATTTAAGGGTCGATCCGAAGGATTTGCCGTGTACCCGACGTAGTGAACCTCCGTATTCACGCCGAGCTCAATACCGGAATTCAACAAGAAATCGTAGATAGGAATCGATATCTTATGAATTCGACTATACTCAATAGTAATAATCCTGTCCGTAACGCTGACCGACGGCTTGATTGCGCGCCCCGATTCGGCATCGATTATTGTTGTGGATAGTCGACGTAATTTCTTATCTCGCCCCATTTCCACGTAAAAAATCAATTTATCTCCGAACAGCGCATAACGCGGCTTCTTCTCAGTAGAGAATCGAACCTTCTTCCTGGACGCCAAGAAATATACAAATCTCTTGTCAAGCTGATTCTTGACAGTCTCTCGAAGGGCTTCGAGATATCCAGAAATAAATTTCTTTGAGTCAAAGCCTTCAGGAGGATTGACTATCATGTCATACCAGAATTGATCGCTTCGCAAAAGCTCGACAATCCAGTCTTTCTCTGACTGCTGGTAAGCAGGCTCATTCTTTATAAACTCAAACATCCCTCGTGACATTCCTTCTCCCGTATCGTTGGTGCCCGCAAAAATAAACCGCCCCGCAACTCTTTTTCAATACTCGCGCGTACAGACCTGCACACCGACCGTCACACGGAGCTACCGATTGGTCGACGAGGCAAAAATCGCTCATTGGTCAGCGTTGACTTCGAAATGGATGTTTGGCTTACCGGCATGGAGCGCTCCCCTAGCATCGACGCTCACCATTGGGGCGATTCGGCGCTTGCTCAATGAGGAAAGTTTGCCCACTTCGCTCGATGGGCACGTGCAACCAGAAGTTATTGCGATAACTCGAGCGATCGCCACAGCAGCAGCCAAGGCGCTGACATATGGCGCAGCTATGCTTGCCCCGGCAATTTCTGCCGCACCACAACGACCGATCTCGTGTAAGAGATCCTGATAAGCCTGGCCCTCCGGTATTTCGTCGGCAATCTTTGCGTCGCCTTGACCGGCGAAGTGTGCTCTTATCGATCGAGCACTATCGAAGATACTGATGCGGTAGCGGTCAAAGTCTGTCGCTGTCCGGCCAAGACCGGCGTCAACGATGCAATCGAACCCGACGCTTTCCAATTGTTTGCGCGGCTCGACTTTATCTACCCCGCAAAGTGCAACGCGCGGATCAGCGTAATCGAGTCGGTCTTCGGCAACCATCATGCGATCAATCCGCCTAACGTCGAAGCCTTTTGCCAACGCCCAATTCTCTGCGACCCTCGTCTTAAGAACACCATAGCTATCGTCATCGACGAGGACGGATGTGGCCCAGTTTTCTTCGCTGATTTTGTCGCGATCTTGTAGAACAAGAGAAACCGCATTTGGGTTTTCATACGGCAGCGCAGCCAGCGCCCAAAGGAATGCCTGGCCAAGGTTCCCTAGGCCAATTAGCCACAGAGCGCCCGGAAGAAAAACTTCGGGAAACCGTGGGGCGCCCTCATGCCCGTCGATCGTCGGCCAAAGATCAATTTCCGATCCGAGCTCAGCGCATCCCCGCTCGGCCTCAAAAGCCCAGCCAACACCGAGCGCACCGGCCGCAATCCCCACAAGCGGGTTATCGTTATGTTCACAGCCACGAGCCCCTGCCTCACTCGTACCAGCCCGCCATTTATCCCACCAAACGCTCACTGGCCGGCAATCTAGCGGCGCCTCCGCCGTCCCAACGATGATCGTGCGTGACGCAGCACCGTCAAAGTCGACGGCCCCGAGTTTTTCCGCAGCCTCGCCAAGACTGGATGCTCCCAATGGTAGTGCGCAATTGATCGGTTGCTCCATGTCACCGACCACCCGCACACCTCCGACAAAAGTGCGACGGCCCACCGACACTGCTGTCAAAACGGCTGCATGAGCCGCGGGCGACGCAGCATCCGGCCCAACGACCACTTCGAGCGTCAGGGCCTTTAGTCTTCTCTGCGCCTCGTCGAAAGTGATTTTTTCGCTGTCGACGAGGATCCTCGCAAGACGCGAAATATAGCGATCTAGCGCCATCTGGGCCACCATCCGACGTGAAATGGAGAAGGGCGCTCGAAGCTGCGATCACGCCAGCGACGTGATCCCAGGTATTGGTGAACGCCGATTGCGCCAGGGTGGATCGCGCTGGCCGCATAGTCGGGAAGAATAATTGCGATGTGGCCGATTTCCGCCACAATGGGATTGGCCTGATCGGATGGGCTTTGCTGAAATCCGCCAGGATGGACATGGACATCTGCGATGACGCTCCTTCCCGTTTTTCTGCAATGGGTCCAGAGATCGCCGAGTCGACGCCCGTCGATTTCGACAATACCTGTACGCAGCGCATTCGGGTCGATGTCATCGTAGAAGACAAACTCTTCGACGGTTCGCGCGCCACCGCTCGTGCCCAATAGAAATGCACCGCTCTCGCGCCGCCCACCTGCGCGCTGCTTCAATTCCGCGACGCCGGCATTCCAAACTCCGGAATCACAGAATATTTCAGGCCGCGGCCCGAGCGCGAATCGCACGAGCGTTGCTATTAAGGATGCCATATAGATCCTCGAAGACAAACGTCAGACGTCGATCGGGACGCCATGCAAGATGGGGGTATGCACTAGCGTTATTATTATGGGGGCCGGTCAATCGCTCCCAAGGCCGATAGACAGTGTCGGAGCTCCACTGTTGAAAACTGATTTGTACGCGGCGGCTCCCCTTCGGCCGCTGAGCTCCTGCCAGCGGCTGATTAGTTTTATGGTCCCAAATCTGGACCATCGGCGGCTGGCCGGGATAATTAGATAGCTCAGCCCGAAAGCCGTACTCGCTCGGCGTACCGTCGGGCTCAGTCGCAGAGATAACAAAATCGAGAGTTGGAAACTTGTATGTGAGGATCCGCCACCGGCCAGACTCGCATCCGGTGACAATTCCCCCGTCCTGAAGATCGGCCTCGACGCGGCCTGCGCTAGGATCTGTAATCACCGGAGGGCTCCGTTGGCGATATCACCACGAACAAGATCCAAAGCAAGGTGGTCCTGATGACCGGCAAGGTGCCCGATATGCTCGGCAGTCGGGAGCTCCTCTTTTTCGCCTTGGAGCACCAGCTCAAACTCGACCGCCATACTCGGGTCGATGCTGAAAGCCCTGATCGCCCAAGCAAGGACATCCTCGACAGTTGCGTGCCGCTTGAATTCGTGGCGATGCTCATGAGCTTGATAAAACACCGTCACCTCGACGACGCCGGAATGGTGAACGTGATGACGGCGCCGATGCGGATACTGCGCATCCACCAGCACAGCCTCGACCAGTACCCCGTCCTCGCCTTCGCGAACGAGCACCAAGTCTTCGGTCGCGCAACCGCGCTCCCTGGAAAAGACTTGGAGGATCGTCGTTATGCTTTCCCCCTTTCGAAGCTCCATGAGGCGCTCATCTGAGCGGCCGGCCTTCACCGGTACATGGTAGCTGTCAGGACCGAGCGCTTCTTCAGCCGAGCGATCGACGCCGGCTCCTTCGGTTTCTCTGGTACTCATCTTCAAACCTTTCGAATTTGTTTCGATGTTGCGTACCAGCCAAGACCCAGCCGATTCGCTCTCCGAACAGGCATAACCTGATCGATGTGATGAATGTATCGGATCATTTTGATGATGTCAACAGATCATAGAGATCCGTGTTGCGCATCATTGTGGAATGCGCCATGCTTCGTCTGATATCTAGGAGGCTTCTATGTCCAGTGCCCAAGACGAGCGACTCAGATTCATTGACTTCCGCCTGATGTTCCTTGGTGACGTCAGCCGGCAAGACCTAACCGACCGCTTTGGCATCTCCGAACCCGCGGCAACAAGGGACCTCACGCAATACCGGGAGCGATGCGTCGACAACATGGAGTACAGCCACACGCACCGAGCCTATCTGGCAAGCGGCAACTTCACGCCGCTATATCAACATGAGAGCGCCGAAGCATTGGTAATGATTGCGCACGGCCATCTCGCACTTCCCCGACAGGAAAGGAAATCCCTGCTTCGATGTGATCTCCCGATTCAGTTAGACCAGCCGGACCCACACGTGGTATCGACAATCACTCGGGCGATAAATCAGCAACGTGTCATTTCAATCGATTATCGATCGCACAGTAGCGGCGAGACACGCCGCCAGATCATTCCGTTCGCCTTGATTGACAACGGTCTCAGGTGGCACATACGAGCCTATGACCGGCGAAGAGAACGATTCTCGGACTTCGTCATCTCTCGGATCAGTAAGCCAACGGTTGATGAATCCGTCGTCCTTACGCACGAGCGCTGGGAACATGACATTCAGTGGAACCGGGTCGTTGAACTGGAACTCGTGCCACACCCCAAACGATCACACCCCGAAACAACTTTTTTTGAGTACGGTATGGTGGACGGCTTTACTCGGCTACGCGTCAGAGCGGCCGTAGCTGGATATTTCCTGCGCAGATGGAACGTTGACTGCTCTCCCGATCATCGGCTTGAGGGGAGCGAGTACCAACTGTGGCTAAGAAACAGGGAAACGCTATATGGCGTAGAAACACTAGAAATAGCGCCTGGCTACCTATGACTACCTGTGCCGCGTGGGATCCGAAGCGACGATTTCCGACTCGGCACAGTTGACCTAGCCGTCATCGACGCGGAATGTTCAAAGTTAAGTGAACCGGACGCCAGATAGTTCAAAGTTAAAGGAACCGGTAGTTCAACGCTCGCTGAGCAGCCCGCTTGGAAGGCCAAGCGGTGCCGTGGACATCGGTTCACCGTTGAATGAATCTCGACATGAACGGCGCGGGAGCGGGAAAATCACGCGAAAACAACAAAAAACCCTTTAGAAACAAAACCATGACGAACGCTGACCGGCCCGGCCGGCGGGCCCGAGGGGCCCGCGCATCCCATCCAGCCCCGTTTGGACACCGGGTAAGCACGGAGTTCCCGAAGCCGGCGACAGCGCATCAAAAAACCTGCACCGGCGCCGGTCCGGCATGCTGCAGCGCCGCCTTCGCGTACGCCGGACGGCCCTCAAGCGCCGTCGCACGCCGTCACGTATCGGCGCAGCCCGCGCCCGACAGCGGCCGGAACGTCCGGCCCTCCGTCTCGACCGCCGCGCCCAGCAGCCGCGCGAGGCCCTTCGCGCCTTCGCGCATCACGACGTCGTGATTCCATTTGAATAACGGGCGCGCGATCGGCTCCAGCCAGTTCATCCACTTCAGTTGCGTGCGGATGTGCCAGTCGTAGCGCACGACGGTGCACGCACCGTCGCCGGCAAACGACCAGCATCCGTCGCCTTCGATCGCGCCGCTCGCGCGGCCTTCGAGCGCATGCCCCGGCTCGACGCGCCTCACGCGCATGTCGAAGGTCAGCCGGTACGGCAGCGCGCCCTTCCACGTATACCGGTGCAGCGCACCGACGCCGCGCGCGTCGCCCGGCTCGATCTCGACCGTGCGCACGGCGCCCTTCCACCAGTCGGGCCAGCGGTCGACCTGGTAGATCGCGTCCCAGACCGCTGCGAGCGGGGCGTCCACGCGCCAGGTCGTCGAGAACCGGTATTCCGCCATGCAGCCTCCGGCATGCGCGTCAGGGGCATGAATCAGCGCACCGATCAGGGCGCGAAGAAGCGCTCGGGAAACGCGACGTCGATCTCGATATCGTCGAGCGTCACGGTTTCGAGCGGCACGTCGTCATCGTCCGCAAAGCTGACGACCTTCAGCGGAAAGCCGTCCTCGGCGTCCAGCCACAGCCGGTAGCGATGCACGCCGCCGACCGTATGCGCGGGCGCGCCCGTGACCGACACGCGCAGCGCGGTCCGGCCGCCGACGGCCTCCTCGCCTTCGGTCACCGTCGCGCCGCCCTGCTGCAGCGCATGAACGTTGCGCAGCAGTTCGCCGACGTCCGACCGGTCGACCCGGTGGCCGCTGCGGTCGCGCACGAGCGGATTGGACGGCGACAGCGTCAACGCGGGCGGCGCGTGCGCGCCGAACGGGCGCAGCCGCACCTTGCCGTCGCCGGGATCGTATGCAAGCACCGCGCCGTGATGAGGCGACACGAAATCCATCCGGACGAAGCCCGGTTTCAGGTACGCGTAGCGGATTTCGGCGTGTTCGCCCCCCCGCGCCGACGAGCGGATCGTCGCGCGGTACGAGCGGACGTGGTCGAAATGCGCCTGCGCGACGGTCACGGGATCGGCTGTCATGCTCGCTCCTATCAGGCTCGCGGCCAGCAACGCGGCGATCACGGCGCCGCCTCGACGTCGAGCACGCCCTCCATCCCGCGCTCGCGATGGCTCCTGAAAAACAGCAGCCGATGCGTGCAATAGTAGGCGAACCGGCCCGGCTGCGCCGGTGTGAAGCGAAAGGTCTTCGGCGTCGTGCCGAGTTCGGTGTGCACCGCGATGCCGGCCTGCGGCGCGTCGATCTCGAAACTGTGCGGCACCACGCCGGGCTCGGCCGACACGGTCAGCTCGACCGGCACATGCGCGCGCACGATCACGTGGTTCGGACGGAAGAAATAGCTGCCGCCTACGATCGTCACCCGCTGCACGCCGTCGGCGTCGACCGGCACGCGCACCGGCGCATCGCCGTCGGCACGCGCGAGCGTGGCGCCCGCGGCGAGTGCCGCGAGCACGGGCATCAGCACGAGTGCCTTCGTCATCGTCCTCTTCATCTTCATCGCTTGCTCCCTGCCGGCGCCGCGCACGTCATCCCTTCCACGCGTCGGTCGAGCCGCCTAGCGCGCCGCACGCTTCGATCGCGAGCTCGCGCAGGTGCCGTTCGTCTCCGCGGCCGGACAGCGCATAGCCCATGCCGCGATCCGACCAGAAATACGTATAGCGGCCGTCGGCCGACATCGCCCGCGGCGCGAGGTGCCGCGCGTCGTACGCGGTCATGTACAGCGTCACGCGCTTGCCGTCCGCCCGCTGGTACATGAACTGCGCGGCCGGCCCCGCGTCGCCGGGCAGCAAGCGGCCGCCCAGCAACACGTAGCCGTATTCGTCGAGCGACGGCGCGCGCACGGGCCGGCCGACGCGCGCCGACAGCCACGCGGCAAGGTGCGCGGGATCGCCCGCGCCGACCTCGACCGGATGCTCGCGATCGGCTGCGTACACCGCATACGCGACATCCGCGCGCGCGGCGAACGCCGGTTCGCTGCCGAACGCGGCCCAGCCCGCATGCAGCGCGACGCCGATCAGCAGCCCGGCCGCCAGCCCCGCGAACGCATACGCGATAGCGCGCCGGCGCGGCGCGCGGCGCTGCACGAACAGCGCGGGCGCGGCGCCCGGCAACGGAAACAGCGCCTGCAGCGCATCGCGCTGGGCGCGGTAATGCGCGAATCGTTCGGCTTCCTTCGGATCGGACTGCAGGCGCTCGAGCATCTCGCGCTGCTCGTGCCCGGACAGCTCGCCGTCCAGCAATGCGGACAGCAGTTGCGCCGACGCATCGTCGTCCCGCTCGTTCGAAGGCTTGCGCGATTCATCCATCATGTCTTCCCGATTACCCGTAACGCGGCCGTGCCGTGCGCCGACGGCTCGTCCGACAGCAGTGCGCGCATCTGCCCGCGCGCCCGCGCGAGCCGCGACATCACCGTTCCCACCGGCACGCCGAGCACCTGCGCGGCGTCGCGATAGCTCAACTCCTCGAGCGCGACCAGCAGCAGCACCTCGCGCTGTTCGACGGGCAGCCGGTACAGCGCGCGCTGCACGTCGCGCAGCACCAGCCCGCCGATCTCGCCGGACGGCGCGGCCATCGTCTGCCACGGCGCCGTCGCATCGTCGACCGCGATCTCGTGCCGCGCACGCAACTGGTCGATGAAGCGGTGCCGCAGCAGCGTCAGCAGCCACGCGCGCAGGTTGCCGCCGTCGCGCGGCGGCCGGTTCAGCGCGCGCTCGAGCGTGTCCTGCACGAGATCGTCCGCCCAGGCCCGGTCGCCCGTCAGCGCACGCGCATAACGCGTGAGATGGGGCAGCCACACCAGCAGGTCCGATTCGTAGCTCATCGATGCGTCGCGCGTCGCCGCGCCGTTACGGACGTGCAACGTGCCACATGCCGCCGATCCCGTCGCCGCCCGCGTCGCCGGCCTTGTGATCCATCTTCCAGCGATACAGCGGGTGTCCGTGGTACGCCCATTGCTTCTTGCCGTCGCTGCGCGTGACGAGGCTCCACGCGCCCGACGCCTTGTCGTACGCGTCGGCGATCGCGGGCGGCCAGTTGGCCGCGCACGCGCTGTCGCACGCGCTCTTACCGGGTGCGTCGCGATCGAACACGTATAGCGTCATGTGATCTTCGTCGACCAGTTTCCCGTTGCCGACCTGTGGCGGTTCCGCGGCCGCCGGCCGCACGATCGCCGCCATCAGCGCGGCGGCGAAAAGCATCCGTTTCATTCCCGTTCTCCTTTTGACATGGCATCGCGACACGGCGGCGCCGGACGGGACGATCGGCTTCGTCGAGACCATTATCCCGCCGGCCGGTCGTGCCGGGACTCGGTATGTAAACGGACGAAAGCGGCCGGTTATTCCATGCCGCCCTGCGACGATCGGCGGCGGCCCGGCATCGGCCATTCATACGACGAAAGAAAGCGGGAAACCCAAAAGACAACGCGGCATGACATCCTTGTCATGCCGCGTTGCGCAACCCATGTTGCACGGCCGTTTCGCACGGCGGCCGATACGGCGCCGCCGTGCGTTTCCGGCGCGTTATCTCGGCAGTGCGCCGGTCAGCGATTGCAGCAGCGTCGTCACCGGTGCGAGCGGGTTGTTCGGCGAGCCGTTGCCCGAATGCGGCGTCACCGACAGGCCCGGCGCGGAACCGAGCGCCGTGCCGACCGACGTGCCGGCCGCATTGACGACCGTCGCCGTCGAGTTGGCACCCGTCGTCAACAGCGAACCGACCGCGCCCGCCGTACCGCCGGCCGCGTTCGAGCCCGAACCGAGCAGGCTGCCGCCTGCCGCTGCCGTCGAACCGGCCGCGCCCGACAGCGCGCCGGCCGCCTGGCCGAGCGCCGCCGGACCGTTCGCGAGTGCGCCCGTCACCGAGCCGAGCGCACCGGTCATTGCGCCGGCCGGGTTGCTGCCGCCAGTCAGGCCGTTCACGAGGTTCGTGATCGGTGCGATCGGGCTGTTGCCCGCCGCGCTCGTCAGCGTGCCGACGACCTGGTTCACGACGCCTTGCACCGGCGCCAGTGGATTCGACCCGCCGAGGTTGCCGAGGGCACCCGTCACCGAGTTCAGCGCGCCCGTCAGCGCACCGGCCGGATTGCCGCTGCCGAGCGTACCGACGACCTGGTTGACGACACCCTGCACCGGCGCGAGCGGGCTCGTGCCGCCCAGCGCGCCGAGCGCGCCCGCGACGGAGCCGACTGCATTGCCGAGTGCGCCCGTGGCCGTGCCGACCGCATTGCTCAGCGTCGCAGCCGGATTGTTGCCGCCGAGCGTGCCGACGACCTGGTTCACGACGCCTTGCACCGGCGCCAGTGGATTCGACCCGCCGAGGTTGCCGAGTGCACCCGTCACCGAGCCGAGTGCACCGGTCAGTGCGCCGGCAGCGTTGCCGCCGGTCGGCAGCGCGTTCTGCAGGCCGTTGACGAGGTTCGTGATCGGCGTGATCGGGCTGCCGCCGCCTGCGCCGGACAGCGTGCCGACGACCTGGTTCACAACGCCCTGCACCGGCGCGAGCGGGTTCGAGCCGCCGAGGTTGCCGAGCGCACCCGTCACCGAGTTCAGCGCGTTCGTCAGTGCACCGGCCGGATTGTCGTTGCCGAGCGTACCGGCGAGCTGCGTGACGACGCCTTGCACCGGCGCGAGCGGGCTCCCCGCGCCGCCGACATTGCCGAGCGTGCCCGTGATCGTGTTGACCGCGTTGCTCAGCGCGCCGGCCGGGTTACCGCTGCCGAGCGTGCCCGTCACCTGGTCGACGACGCTCTGGATCGGTGCCAGCGGGTTCGAGCCGCCGCCGATACCGCCCAAGGCGCCCGTTGCGGTGCCGAGGGCGCCGGTCAATGCGCCTGCCGGATTGCCGCCACCGAGTGCGCCCGTCACCTGATTCACTACGCCTTGAACCGGCGCCAGCGGGTTCGCACCGCCGCCGACGTTGCCCAGTGCGCCCGTTACCGTACCGAGGGCGCCGGTCAGTGCGCCAGCCGGATTGCCGCCGCCGAGTGCGCCCGTCACCTGATTCACTACGCCTTGAACCGGCGCCAGTGGATTCGCACCGCCTCCGACGCCACCCAGCGCCCCCGTCACCGTGCCGAGAGCACCCGTCAGTGCGCCGGCCGGATTGCCGCCACTGAGTGCACCCGTCACCTGATTCACGACACCTTGAACCGGCGCCAGTGGATTCGCCCCTCCGCCGACGCCACCCAGCGCACCCGTCACCGTGCCGAGAGCACCCGTCAGTGCGCCGGCCGGATTGCCGCCACCGAGTGCACCCGTCACCTGATTCACGACACCTTGAACCGGCGCAAGCGGATTCGCACCGCCGCCGACGCTACCCAATGCGCCCGTTACCGTACCAACCGCATTGCTCAGCGTCCCTGTCGCCGTATTCAGCGCACCGGTCAACGCGCCCGCCGGGTTGCCGCCACTCAGCGCACCCGTCACCTGGTTCAGCACCCCTTGCACCGGCGCAAGCGGCTGCACCGTGCCGCCGCCACCGCCGAGTGCGCCCGTCACCGCCCCCACGGCGCCCGACAGCACCTGGCCGGGATCGCCGAACGACGTCTGGATCGCACCCGAGCCGCCCGCCGTCACGATGACCGAGCCCAGCGGCGACGTGCCCGTCGCAACCAGCCCGACCGACACGCTGTTCGTCGGCGGATTGACGATCACTTGCGGGATCGGCAACGAATCGAGGGCCCCCGCCATCGCGGAACCCGAAGCCAGTACCCCGAACACCGTCGCGACCGACAGCGCCACACCCGTCAGTTTAAAATTTTGTCCCATCCTTATTCACCCCATCTCGGTTGGCACTACGTTGATAAAGCATGGGGACGGATCGCACGAAGCGTGCCAATTCAAAAAAGCGGATTGATTCATCTGCCAATTACCTGGCAATAACGATTTTTTATGGATTTCAGGCGAAATACACGGGTCGCGGAGCCCGAATCGTCTGACGAAAAAGGCCCGCGGAGCGCGGATGTAACGTAACGTTTGCGAGCCGCGAAGTAACGTGTTCCGGTACATTCCGAGTAACGCCGGAACACCCGATCGAGCCGGTGCCCTGAATCGTCAGGGGCGGCTGCCCATTGCGCATTTCAGCAATATGAAAATGCATTGATAAATCGCGAATTTACTGATTTTATTTATTGCGCGATTTCTTTCTTGGCGATTACGCAGATCATTTCCGAATACCCGGTTTTCGATAATTCGGATAGCCGAATGAAAAATTGTTGCGGCCGCATCGCAGCCGGAGAACGCGATGCAGCGCGCGGGGCGGCGGCCCGGGCCGTCGCCGCATCGCCGCGATGCCGGCTCAGCCGAAGCGCGCCGGCCGGTACGGATGGGGATCGATATAGGTCGGCGCGCCCGTCATCATTTCGGCGAGCAGGCGCCCGGTCGCGGGGCCGAGCGTGAGCCCGTGGTGGCAATGGCCGAACGCGAACCACAGATGGCGATGGCGCGGCGCGGGCCCGATCACCGGACGCATGTCCGGCGTGCACGGCCGCATCCCGAGCCACGGCTCGGGATCGAGCCGCTCGCCGATGCCGAACGCGTCGCGCGCCAGCGGCTCGGCACGCGCGAGCTGCACGCCGGTCGGCGGCGCACCGCGCAGCGCGATCTCGACGCCGGTCGTGAGCCGCAGGCGGCCGCCTTCCATCGGCGCGACAACGAAGCCCGCCTCGGTATCGCATACCGGCACGTTCAGCGGCGTGCGCGTCGGCAGGTAGTGCATGTGGTAGCCGCGCTTCGCGCGCAACGGAATCCGGTAGCCGAGCGGCGCGAACACCTGATCGGACCATGGCCCGAGCGCGACCACGGCCGAGCGTGCGGAGATCGGCCCATGTTCGGTACTGACGCGCCAGCCGCCATCCACCTGCGCGAGCGTCTTCGCGTCGCCGAGCACGAACGTGCCGCCGTCGCGTTCGAACAGTCGCGCATAGGCCTTCGTCAGCCCGCCCGGGCTCGACACGGTCTTCGGGTCCTGCCAGTGGAAGGCACCGCAAAATGCGTCGCCGACACCGGGCTCGCGTTCGCGCAGCGCACGCGCGTCGAGCACGGTCATCCGCAGCCCGTGCGCGTCGGCCACGCGCTGCTGCGCGCGCGTTTCCGCGTCGAACAGCGCGGGCGAACGGAATGCCTCGATCCACCCGCCGTCGTGCACGAGCGGCTGCGCGTCGGTACGCGCGAGCAGCGCGTCGTGCTCGATAACGCTCGCCGCGACGAGCGGCAGCATGTCGCGCGCGGCGGCCGCGAGCCGCTGCGGCGACGATTCGCGCCAGAAGCGCGCGAGCCAGCCCGCATACGCGGGCAGCGCGCGGTAGTCCCAATAGAGATCGACCGAGCGGTTGCGCGCATAGCGCAGCAGCGTGCCGAGCCGGCGCGGAAACGCATACGGCACGACCGACGCGCGCTCGATCAGCCCGGCATTGCCGTGGCTCGTTTCCTCGCCGGGCGCGCGCCGGTCGACGAGCGCGACGCGCAGCCCGCGATCCTGCAGATGCAGCGCCGACGATGCCGGCCCCCAGAACGATGACGTCGAAATCCATGCTTCCCCGCCCAGCGTCGAGATTCGATGCGACGCGCGCCGGCACCGCGGCCGGCGCGCGGCCGTGCTTACTTCGCGACGATGTCGCGCTTGAAGTACTTCTGCGACAGCGCGCCCAGCGTGCCGTCCTTCTTCAGCGCGTCGAGCGCGCCGGCGATCTTCGCCTGCAGCGCCTTGTCGCCCTTGCGCAGCCCGAAGCCCGTGCCCTCGCCGAGCGTCGCCGGATCATTCAGCGGCTCGCCGACGATCTGGTAGTCGCGGCCGGCCGGCTTGTCGAGGAAACCGTCCTGCGCGGTCTGCGCTTCCTGCACGGCCGCGTCGAGACGTCCGGCGACGAGATCCGCATAGATCTGGTCCTGGTCCTGATACGACACGACAGCCACGCCCGCATTGGCCCAGTGCGCCTTCAGGAAATCCTCTTGCGACGAGCCCTGCAGCACGCCGACGTGCTTGCCGTGCAGGCTCGCGACGTCGGGCCGCAGCGGCGAGCCGCGTTTGGCGACCATCACGATCGGCACCACGTAGATCGCCGGCGTGAAGTCGATGCTCTGCTTGCGCTTCGCGGTGATGTTCATCGCCGAGTTGATCGCGTCGAACTTGCGCGCCTGCAGCGCCGGGATCAGGCCGTCGAACGAATTCTCGACCCACACGCATTTCATGTTCAGCTTCGCGCACACGGCGTTGCCGATGTCGACGTCGAAACCCTGCAGCTGGCCGGCCGGCGTCTTGCTCTCGAACGGCGGATAGGCGGCTTCGATCCCGAAGCGCAACGTGGCCTGTTCCGCGTGGGCCGTGACGGCCGTGCACGCAAGCGCCGCGGCGGCGCAGAGGGAAAGCTTCCAGTTCATGAGACGGTCCTTCTGTTCTCGATTGAGGCAATGAAGATCGGTCGCGTGGCGCCCGCGACGGGGCGCCGGATCGGCATTCGACACAGGCGGCCGCCACACGGCGACACATCGTGTCCTGCATGCGAAATATAGACTTAAAGTCCACTATGGACTATAGGGGATACGAGGATCGTGCGTCGTCGCGTCACGTCGAAATTGCATCGAGCACGCAAAACACCGTTGATTTTCCGGTGTTTTCTACAAAACCAACGACGACACAAAGTCTCGAAAAGAAAAATTCTCCAGATTTCGTGTGTCTATATTAGACTTTTCGTCCATCACGAACACCGCCGGACACCGTCTTTCGAGACATTCCTGTCCGGCCCCGACCGGAGATGTCCCCATGACGCAAACCGTCCCGCCCCTGCCGCTGACCGTCGACGAAGCCGCGGTGCGCGCGGCCCTGCCGTCGCTCGACGTACTCGGCACGCTGCGCCGCATGTTCGCGTCGCTCGCGTCGGCGCGCGCGGTGCAGCCGCCGCAGACCCTCACGCTGTTTCCCGGCAAGGCCGGCGACTTCATCACGTATCTCGGCGCGCTCGCCGACGAGCAGGTGTTCGGCGCGAAGCTGTCGCCGTACGTCGCGACGGGCGGCAAACCCGACGGGAGACCCATCGTCACCGCCTGGACCGCGCTGATGTCGATGCGCACCGGCCAGCCGCTGATGTGGTGCGACGCGGGGCGGCTGACCGTCGAACGCACGGCCGGCACGACGGCGCTCGCGGTCGACTGCCTCGCGCCCCGTGATGCGCGCCATCTGGCGATCGTCGGCGCGGGCGCGGTCGGCCTCGCGCACCTGCGGCACACGGCGGCATTGCGCGACTGGGAGACGATCCGCGTGTACTCGCCCGCGCTCGCCGGCGACTCGGCGCTGCAGGCGACGCTCGCCGGGCTCGACCCGCGCGCACGCGCGGCTGCGAGCGTCGAAGCCTGCGTGCGCGATGCGGACGTCGTGATGCTGTGCACGTCGTCGGGCACGCCCGTGCTCGGCGACGGGATGCTCACGCGCCCCGCGCTCGTCACGTCGATCAGCACGAACGTCGCACGTGCGCACGAGATCCCGCCCGCGTGGCTGCCCGACATGGACGTGTACTGCGACTACCGGCACACGACGCCCGCGAGCGCAGGCGAGATGCAGATCGCGGCGGCCGATCACGGCTGGGACGCCGAACGGATCGTCGGCGACCTGCCCGCGCTCGTCGCCGGCACCTGCGCGGCGCCGTCGCGCACGCGTCACGCGTTCTTCCGCTCGATCGGCCTCGGGCTCGAGGACATCGCGATCGCGTACGCGCTGTACACGCACCTGACGCGCGCATGAGCATCACGCGAGCGCGGGGCCGATACAATGGCGCAACCGCCGCGGCGGCCGCGCGCGGGCGCACGGGCATGCCGGCCACCGGCGCGCCGCCACGCCGGCCCGATGTGCCGCCCGGCCCCCGCCCACCCGAGATGGCGACACCGATGCGCAAGAAGAAATCCCCCGTCAAAGACCTGCTGCTCACCCGCTATGCGCCGATCGCCGACGGTATCGCCGCGCTGTTCTTCCCGTACGCGGAAGTCGTGATCCACGACCTGCACGACCAGACCGTGCTGTATCTCGCGAACAACCTGTCCAAGCGCGAGGTCGGCGACGATTCCGCGCTCGAGGAAATCGATCATTCGGCGCGCGAGCGCGTGATCGGCCCGTACGAGAAGCTGAACTGGGACGGCCGGCGGATGCGCTGCGTCAGCAACGTGCTGTTCGACGACGAAGGCCGTCCGGCCGGAATGATGTGCATCAACTTCAACATCGCGGTGTTCGACGAGGTGCGCGCGACGCTCGACCTGTTCATCAAGGGCGCGGGCGTCGTCGCGCAGCCGGACGAGCTGTTCCGCGACGA
This sequence comes from Burkholderia sp. LFS061, assembly GCF_047978125.1. Classification (NCBI taxonomy): domain Bacteria; kingdom Pseudomonadati; phylum Pseudomonadota; class Betaproteobacteria; order Burkholderiales; family Burkholderiaceae; genus Burkholderia; species Burkholderia sp. LFS061. The sequence continues at coordinate 21,739 of NZ_JBFPFS010000021.1, forward strand.
CTGGCAGGAGCGCATCAACACGTTCCTGCACGGCTGGCTGCGCGAGCGACAGGTCGGGCTGAACGGGCTCACGCGCGAGCATCGGCGCGAGCTCGTCGAGGCGCTTTACGCGGAAGGCGCGTTCCGCGGCAAGAGCGCGGCCAACTATGTCGCGAACGTGCTCGGGATGGGGCGCGCGACGGTCTACAAACACCTCAAGCACCTGAAGGAAACGCAGGGCGACGCGTAAGCGGCAAACGGCATGCCCCGCAGGCCGGTTCGCAGGGCCCCGCCGCCACATCTGGCATCTGGCATCGGCAATCGCTATCGGTCCGTGCCTTCCGTGCCTATGCTTCGTGATACGTCGGGCGCGGGCCCGTTTCGCACAGGCCCGGCCAGGACCAAGCGTCGAAACATAAAGTGATATAGTCCCGGTTACATTTTTTTGCCGCCCCAGACCACCCATGACGACCGCTCCCGCCCCGACTGCCCGCCCGACCCTCACCGTCGAAATCTGGTCCGACCTGATCTGCCCGTGGTGCTGGATCGGCAAGCGCCGCTTCGACGAGGCGCTCGCCGCGTTCGCGCACGCCGACCGCGTCGACGTCGCACTGCGCGCGTACCGGCTGATGCCCGGCCAGCCCGTCGAGCCGGTCGAGGCGATGCTTGCGGACAAGTACCGGATGTCGCCCGCGCAGGTCGACCAGATGCTGCGCCAGGTGACCGACGCGGCCGCGAGCGTCGGGCTGCGCTACGACCTGCCCGGCACGCTCGTCGGCGACACGCTCGACGGCCACCGGCTCGTGAAGCTTGCGGAAGCCACAGGCCGCGCGCACGCGCTGACCGAGCGGCTGTACCGCGCGTATTTCTGCGAGCACGGCTCGCTGTTCGATCATGGGCAACTGACCGAATTCGCGGTCGAAGCGGGGCTCGAGCGCTCGGCCGTCGACGACGTGCTGCGCAGCGACGCGTACCGTGCCGAAGTCGAAGCCGACATCGCGCGCGCCGCGCAGATCGGCGGGCGCGGCGTGCCGCTGTTCGTGTTCGGCGGCCGCTACGCGGTGTCGGGCGCGCAGCCGGCCGACGCGTTCGCGCAGGCGCTCGACCAGGCGTGGCGCGACGGTATCGTCGAACTCGCCGGCAGCGACGCGGCCGCGTGCGGCCCCGACGGCTGCGAACTGCCAGCGCGGTCGTAACACGCACAACGCCCATCCCGTGCGTCCCGCCCGGACGTGCCACTACGCGTCGCTGCTGCCACAAACCGGCAGGAAGCCCGCGCCGAGGACGTCTACAATGCATCCTTTCAAATAACTATCAGAAGGCTGCAGGCCCATGACACACGGGATTCACGGCGAGAAGCGCTGGTACGCGCTGATCGTGCTCTGCCTCGGCGTGCTGATGATCGTGCTCGACAGCACGATCGTGAACGTGGCGCTGCCGTCGATCAGCACCGACCTCCATTTCACCGAAACGGCCCTCGTGTGGGTCGTCAACGCGTACCTGCTGACGTTCGGCGGCTGCCTGCTGCTCGGCGGCCGGCTCGGCGACCTGTACGGCCAGCGCCGCATGTTCCTCGCGGGCCTCGTCGTGTTCACGCTCGCGTCGCTCGCGTGCGGCCTCGCGCAATCGCAGGCGATGCTGATCGCCGCGCGCGCGGTGCAGGGGCTCGGCGGCGCGGTCGTGTCGGCCGTCTCGCTGTCGCTGATCATGAACCTGTTCACCGAGCCCGGCGAACGCGCGCGCGCGATGGGCGTCTACGGCTTCGTCTGCGCGGGCGGCGGCAGCATCGGCGTGCTGCTCGGCGGGCTGCTGACGAGCTCGCTGTCGTGGCACTGGATCTTCCTCGTCAACCTGCCGATCGGCATCGCGGTCTATGCGATGTGCGTCGCGCTGCTGCCGCGCATGCGCGCGCCGGCCGGCACCGCGCGGCTCGACATCGCGGGCGCGGTCACGGTGACCGCGTCGCTGATGCTGGCCGTCTACGGGATCGTCGGCGGCAACGAGGCCGGCTGGCTGTCGACGCAGACCGTCGTGCTGATCGGCGCGGCCGTCGCGCTGCTCGTGCTGTTCATCGCGATCGAGGCGCGCGCCGCGCATCCGCTGATGCCGCTCACGCTGTTCGCCGCGCGCAACGTCGCGCTCGCGAACGTGATCGGCGTGCTGTGGGCGGCCGCGATGTTCGCGTGGTTCTTCCTGTCCGCGCTGTACATGCAGCGCGTGCTCGGCTACGCGCCGCTGCAGGTCGGCCTCGCGTTCCTGCCGGCGAACCTGATCATGGCCGCGTTCTCGCTCGGGCTGTCGGCGCGCATCGTGATGCGCTTCGGGATCCGCGGCCCGATCGCGGCCGGCCTGCTGATCGCGGCCTGCGGCCTTGCGCTGTTCTCGCGCGCGCCGGTCGACGGCGGTTTCGTCTGGCACGTGCTGCCCGGCATGACGCTGCTCGGCATCGGTGCGGGCATCGCGTTCAACCCGGTGCTGCTCGCCGCGATGAGCGACGTCGATCCGGCCGATTCCGGGCTCGCGTCGGGGATCGTCAACACCGCGTTCATGATGGGCGGCGCGCTCGGCCTCGCGGTGCTTGCGAGCCTCGCGGCGGCCCGCACCGACGCGCTCGCGGCCGCGCAGGCCGCGCCGCTCGACGCGCTGAACGGCGGCTACCACGCGGCATTCGCGTTCGGCGCGGCGTTCGCCGCCGCGGCCGCGCTGATCGGCCTCGCGCTGCGCATCCGGCCGCAGAACGGTGTCGAAAGCGTCGGCCCCGCGATGCACTGACCGCCGGCCGACCAAGCCGGTCACCGGCATCGAACCAGGGCGCGCCGTGTCGCGCCCTTTTTTGCGGGTGCCGAGCCGCGGCAGGCATTCCCGGTTCGTCATACCTTTCGGGCCGTCACCGTTATCGGCCCCGCCTCGCTCGAACACGCGTTTCACACTCGTCCGGCCGCCCGCCGCACAGGCCTTTGCGGCCGATTTTTAACGCAGTCGTACATCCACCCGCCACATTTGCGACAATGGCGGACTTTGACGCGCGCGCAGCGGCCGCGCGCCGCCGCCGAACGCCGCATAACCGCCTGCTTCCGATGTCGCTTCCCCATATCGATCTGCTGTACTCCCTGTCCGGCCTGTTCGTCGGCATCCTCGTCGGCCTGACCGGCGTCGGTGGCGGTTCGCTGATGACGCCGATCCTCGTGCTGCTGTTCGGCGTCCACCCCGCGACGGCGGTCGGCACCGACCTGCTGTACGCAGCCGCGACCAAGGCCACCGGCACGCTGGTCCACGGCCTGAAGGGTTCGATCGACTGGCGCATCACGGGCCGGCTCGCGGCGGGCAGCGTCCCGGCCGCGGCGCTCACGCTGTGGTGGCTGCACACGCACGGGATGAACACGCCGGGCACCGCGCGGATGATCCAGCTCGTGCTCGGCATCGCGCTGCTGCTCACGTCGCTCGCGCTGATCTTCCGGCCGCAGCTCACCGCGTTCGCCGCGCGCAACCCGCTCGCGCCGAGCCCCGCGCGCACGCTGTGGTCGACCGTGCTCACGGGCGCCATGCTCGGCGTGCTCGTGTCGATGACGTCGGTCGGCGCCGGTGCGATCGGCGTGACCGTGCTCCTGCTGCTGTATCCGATGCTCGCGACGACCCGCATCGTCGGCTCCGACATCGCGCACGCGGTGCCGCTCACGCTCGTCGCGGGCATGGGCCACTGGCTGCTCGGCTCGGTCGACTGGTCGATGCTGCTGTCGCTGCTGCTCGGCTCGCTGCCCGGCATCGTGCTCGGCAGCCTGCTGTCGGCGCGCGCGCCCGAGCGGCTGCTGCGCAACCTGCTCGCCGCGACGCTCGTCGCGGTCGGCGTGCGGCTCGTGCTCGCGTAAGCGGCACTTCGCGACGCACCGCAGCGTCGCATCGATACCCTCTCTCCCCTAACGAAAAAACACCATCCCGGCTCGCAACCCAACCGTTACTTCCTGTCTTGACGGACTTCCGAGCGGATCTCACGGCGTACCGGTCAGCGTATTCGCAACGGGTAAGTATTTGGCCAGGATGCTCAGCATGGTGGCGGCCTCTGCCTTCGACACCGGGGGAAACGGTGAGACGTACGACGTGCCGTTGCGACGCTCGTGGGCCTTCGTGATGAAGGCAAATTCCTGGGTATTCACGCCCAGCGAGGTCGACACACGCTGGATGGCCAGGTTACGGCCCGCATCTTTGGTTCGCACCTCGTAGAACTCCAGGATGGCCTGGACCACCTGAAAATAGCCTTCGTAGGCCAAGGTAAATACTTGCAGATGTCGGGCGGGATCCAACTCATCGGCGGTGGCCTTATAGTCCGCGGCATTGCGCAGGAAGCCCGCGATTGCCCCGGGCGTCGGAGCAACAGCATCGAAGGCTTTCGTCTTGATGAGGTTTTCGTATTCAGTCGGGCGCGGCATCACAGTATCCTCAGCATTGGGCCTTGGGCGATCTGGGTCATGACAGGGTCGGCGTCCAACAGCGCAGCCCACTCAGCAGGCTCGTACAAAGAGAAGTTGACGGGGCGCAGCAGACTTTGCTCGGCCACGTGCAGGGCTTCAGATAGCTCGAGGAGAGGGACGTTCCCGATGACGATCAGGTCGATGTCGCTATGGCCACTGTCGGTACCCTTGGCCACCGAGCCAAACACGAACGCCGTGGAGATGTGCGCGGCAAAAGGCAACAAGGCTTCCTTCAACGGCTCCACAACGGCAAATGACTTGCGCGCGATGCTGACCAGTTCCGGATAGAGGATGAATTCCGTGTTCGCGCGGATGCTCCGTTGTCGGCCTCGTCGGGCGTCTTCCTTGAGTACGCCGACCTCGACCAGCCGGTCCACCTGCTTTTGGGCGCTGCCGCGCCCACTGTTTGCCAGACGCAGCAGTTCCTGGAGCGTAAAACTACGATCAGGCTGCAGCAGTGTGGCGCCAAGCACCCGTTGCATGCCCGGTGTGAAGAGAAAGTCTGCGAGACTCATGAAAATCCTCAATAGAGGGATAAACATCCTCATTATGGGGATTTTTCGACGAATCCTCAATAGAGGGCCATTCATCCCCTCTTTGAGGATTCTCGCCGCCATCACCGATGGTCTCAGGGGCCGACGAGTCGGTCCTCGGACAAGACGATGCCCCCGAGGTCCATGACTCCCGGGGGCACCTTGGAGAATTGCAGCACCGCCATCGGCACACGCCGCGCGAAGAGCCGAGGCGCGTGATCGGGCCGCGCTTTTACGTCACTTCAGGCGGCGCAAGCCGCCCGCGGCGCTTACTGCCCCTGCTGCTTCAGTTGCTGCTGCTTGAGCTGCTGCGTGCGCGCCTGCAGCTTCAGCACGCGCTGCAGCGCGGTGCGGTTCGCGAGGATGCCGTCGTAGAAGCTGGCGAGATCACCCTTCAGCGCGGTCCGCGACGCGTCGTTCAGGTAGATCATATGGCCCGACGGGTAGTTCTTGATCGTCAGGTTCTGCGCCTTGATCGCCGGATCGAGCGGCATCTGCGCGAGCGTCAGCTCCGTCTGGTGGAACGGCGTGACCGCATCGAAATAGCCGTTCGCCGACAGCACCTTCAGGTCCGGGTTCACGCTCATCGTCGACGCGAGGTCGCCGGCCGTGTACAGCGTATTGCCGCCGCCCCGGTTCGCGCCGGTCGGGTCCGTGTGGCTGAAGTCCCAGTTGTTGAAGACCTGGTCGTTCAGGTCCACGAACGACGACGTCGACGTGTACTTGAGGTCGGTGTTGATGTAGCTGTTCCACAGCACCGTGTACGCGCCGCCGACGTTCGTGATCGACGGATCGTTGCTGCCCGAGTTCGGCAGGATGTACGGCGCGATGCCCTTGCCCGTGAAGTTCGCGCGACCGTCGTACTGGCCGATCTGCGTGCCCGGCACGAGCGTCAGGAAGAACGTGTACGGCGGGTTGTCGTTCGACGACGGCACGTTGCCGAGCGCGGCCGGGTTGCCGAAGGTCTGGATCAGCGACGTCGGATCCGTACCGATGTACGAACCCATCTGCTGCGCCGTCTGCAGGTTCAGGTTCAGCCGCACGTTCACGAAACCGCCGTCCTGCGGGTTCGGCTTCTGCGCAAGCGGCGCGAGCGTGTTGTCCGCGTAGTTGCGGGCCTGGACCATGTACGCGTCGAGATCGGTCGGCGTCGGGTTGACCGTCGTCTTCTTCCAGTAGAACGCATCGGCCGCGAGCGTCGGGAACGTACCCGGCGCGGACAGCGCGTTCGCGTAGTCGAGGATCGACGACTGCAGCGTGATCCCGTTCAGGTCGATGCCGTCCTCGTGCAGCACCCACGACACGACCGCGCTGCGCGCGGTGCCGTACGATTCGCCGTACAGGAACTTCGGCGAATTCCAGCGCGAGTACTTGGTCAGGTAGCGCTGGATGAAGCGGTCGATCGAGCGCGCGTCCTGGTCGGTGCCCCAGAAGTCCTTGTTCTTCGCCGGGGCGATCGCCGCCGAATAACCGGTGCCGACCGGGTTGATGAACACGAGGTCGGTACGGTCGAGCAGGCTGTCCGGGTTGTCGAGCAGCTTGTACGGCGCGGGCGGCGTGAAGTTCGGGAACGACGACTGCAGGCGCTTCGGCCCGTACGAGCCGAGCAGCAGGTAGACCGACGACGAGCCGGGGCCGCCGTTGTAGAAGAACGTGACCGGGCGCGGCTTCGACGGATCGGGATTGTCCTGCGTGTACGCGACGTAGAACATCTTCGCGTTCGGCGCCGACGTGATCGGATCGATCGTCGTCAGGTGGCCCGTGGTAGCCGTGTACTTGACGGTCTTGCCGCCGATCGTGACCTGGCGGTGCACGACCGCGGCGCCTTCCGTCGAATCCGTGACCGCGTCGTTCGGCCCGGTGCCGTACACGTCGTTGTCGACGTACGGCTGGTCGGCCGCGGCGGCGGCCGTTGCGTCGGTGCTGGCCGACGTGCTGCCGCCGGACGTCGTCGCGGCCGCGGTTGCGGCCGAAGCGGACGGACTCGGCCCGTCGTCGCCGCCGCACCCCGTGACGAGCAGCGCCGCGGCCGCGGCTGCGGCGAGCGGCATGCTCAGTGTCGTTCCGAATAGCGCGAAACCGTCTTTCAAGGACTTCCGTGTCGTCATTATTGCCTCTCGAACAGAACGATAAATACCGCCGGCCGCAAAGGATCGTTTGCGCCGGCGCTCCGCACCGGGAATGCATTCGTTATGCGACGCACTCCGAGTTTTTTACCGGATCGGCGAATACCGATCGGCACGATTTACCCCACCCATATTTTTGCGACCGCACAATGAAATCAATTCCATTGCGAACGACAATTCGATAATCCGCAGCAATACGAATTCATTCCGCGCATTCGCATGCACACAAAATCGACGGCCAAAGCACACCCCGCAAAGCCCGGCCCAACAAGGCCGCCTCGCTTCGAGCAGACGAACAATCCCCCGCCGGCAAGATGCCGATTAATCGCAGAACGGCGACCAATCGCAACTCGAGCCGACTTAACAAAATCGAAAGGATCGATTAATTAAAAGGAAAGGAATATCTCGTATCTGGAATTTATTAAATTAAGTGAAAATACCGGCGCATAATAGGTTCCGGATTTACCGCCGTAAAGTAATAATTTGTTACGGCACTCGCCATTCGGATAAAAGGCGGCACGGGACCGATTCCACGCGATAAAAAAGAAAAAGCCGGACGGCTGTCCGGCTTCGTGATGGCGGCGCGGCGGGCGCCGTCAGAGCGGCACGTCGATCGCGCCGGCGCCGGTCGTGATCGCGTTCGCGCCCGGCGCGGCCGAGATCGGCGGCAGGTTCGCGCTGGTCAGCGCGGGCGCGGCGCCCGGCGTGCCGCCGCGCGGCACCGTGCGGATCACCTGCGACGGCGGCAGCGGCGCACCGTTCTTCAGGTGCCGCCACATCAGGTTCAGCGCCTGCAGGTTGTAGTAGTGGACCGGCACGAAGCGCGTGTCGAAACCCGCGACGGGCAGGAACGCGTCGAAGTGCTGGCCGTTCGTCACCTCGTAGAACACGAGCTTGCTGCGCCCGCCCTCGCTGATGCCGTTTTGCGCGACGTACGCGCGCGACGCGTGATTCACCGGCACGAGCGCGTCGCTGCGGCCCTGCACGATGATCGCCGGCTTGCCCTGCAGGTTCGCGTTCACGCGCACCGCGTCGACGTTCGCGGGCATCCCGAGCATCCCGTTGGTCCAGAGCTGGCGCAGGCACAGCGCGCCCGCGAAGCTCGCATCGGGCGTCGCTAGCCGGTGGTCGACGCCCGCGCCCGTGTTGAACACGAGGTTGATGCCGGCCGTCGGCGGCACGCCGTTGCCGACGCCGAACACGGCCGTCATCGGCGACGCGGCCGGCGAAGCGACCGCACCCGTCGCCGCGTTCGTCGTCGCGAAGCTGAAATTGCACAGGTTGTCGATGACGCGCGAGCGCGTGTACGTGTTCGCATAGGTGACCGCGATCGCCGGAATCGCCTGCGAATCCCACATCGGCGCCTGCAGCAGGTCGGAATCGGCCAGATAGCCGGCCGCGTGAAGCTGCGCGAGCGCGTCGGCCGCCTGGCTCTGCGGGTCGGCGCCCGACACGAGCCCGGCCGCGGCGAGCGTCGCGCAGCGCTGCGTGCGGATCGACTGCGTGGTCGCGGCCGGCAGCGCGCTCAGGTACGGCGCACCGGCGAGCGACGCCGACGCGGCCGCGCACGGCTGCAGCAGGTTCGCGAGCGTCGCGTAGTCGGCCAGCGGCCGGCCGAACGACGGCACGGGCTGGCCGCCCGTGCGCACGATCGCGTTCGGCGACATCCGCACGTTGATCTGCGGTTCGCCGACCACGACCGCGGTAATCCAGCCGCGGTTGTCCTGCTCGGCCGCCGCGAGCGACGCGCCGCCGCCGTTGCTGACCGACGCGGCGATCGTCGTGATGTCGCCCGCTCGATAGCGCACGCCGTGATGCGAGCCGTCGATCAGCGGTCCGAACTGCTCGTTGAGCGCCCAGTACGCGAACTCGACCGACTGCAGCGTCACGCGCCCCCAGTCCTGTTCGGGATTCTGCTGCGAATGCGCGTGCTTGAACGCATAGCGGTTCGGGAAGCGGCTGTTGAACGCGGCGAGATCGCCGCTCGTCACGTTCGCGGTGAACAGGCTCGCAGTGCCGGCGAGCACCGCGTTGGCGAGCGTGCCGTCGATCAGCGTGACCGTATCGGTGCCGAGCTCGTGCGCGCCGTTGCCGCCGCCCTTGTCGTTGTACGCGACCGCGCAGCCGCGCTTGAGCGCCCATTCGCCGGCCGCGGAGATCGCGCCGTACACGCCGCGCGAGCCCGACGACGTCGCGGTGACGATGCACGGTTGCGCCGGGTCGAAGCTGGCGGGCACCTGCACCAGCAGCGTCACGTTCTTGCTGCCGCTGCCGTCGTCGGAATACGCGAGATATTCGGTGCCGGGAATCTTGCCTTCGCCGAGCGTGTCGTTGCCGTCGAGGTCGACGTTCGGCCCCCAGAAGCGGCCGTAGCCGCCGTTCGCGCTCATGTCGACGAGCGCGCGGTAGTTCGACCAGATCGCGAGACGGCGCAGCTCGGCGCTCGTCGGCCGGGACGGATTCGCAAAGCCGGGCGCGGTCGCCGCCGCGAGCCCCGTCTTGCCGAGGCCGGCCGTCAACAAATCGTCACTGGCGCCGTCGTAGGCCGTCGTGCGCACGCTGCCGGACACGAAGCCGGGCAGCCGGTTGCGCTCGGCCGATTCGTCGCCGTTGCAGGCGCCGAGCATCGCGACAGCGGCCAGCGCCGCGCCGAAAACCATCCGCCTGCCCCACCCGAGCCTCGCCATCGCCGCCCTCTCGATATCGTTATCGGTCCGCCGCCGCGTCGTACGCGGCTTGCGGACTTTGAAGCGCAAACGGGCTCCGGCATGCCGGAGCCCGCCCGAAAGCGGGCATGCGCGGCGCTCGCGCGCCGCCGCCCGGCATTACTGCTGCTGGACCGTCAGCTTGTTCGTGACCGACGTCACGCCCTTCACGTCCTTGGCTGCGGCTTCGGCCTTGTCGATCTGTGCCTGTTCGGGCATCGTGCCCTCCAGCGTGATCGCCCCGCCCTTCGAACGCACGACGAGGTTCGACACATTCACGCCGGGTTCCTTCGAAATCGCCTTGCGCACCGCGTAGCCGAGCTTGCGGCTCGCCTTCTTCGCGGATTTCGCGGCGGCCTTCGGCGCGCTCGTCGCGGCCGCCGGCGCTTCGGTGGCCGCCGCATCGCTCGACTGCGCATACACGCTGCCCGACAAACAGGCCGCCACGGCGGCGACGCCCAACGCTCTCAACACGATCGACTTCATGCTATCTCCTTGTAACTCCGGAACGGCCGTGCACAGTACGGCCGGATACCCCCAAAGACAGCCGGCCCGCGCGCGAACGGGCGGGACAGCCGGTGATTTCCACGGCGATGCGAGAGAGGCGAGGCGGGCCGACAGCCGGCGCGCGCGATAGCGGGCCGGCCGGGCCGGACAGCCGCCGGCCGGACGCGCCCGGTCTAATTGCGTGCCGGGTCGCGCGCGAATCGGGCGCGGCTGCGTCGCACAATGTAATCCAGCGCCCGCGGAAGCGCAAAGCTTTTGACGAAGCGCCGCCCGCCGCTGTCGTCGCGGCGCCGCGCCACGGCACCCGACTCGCGCATGCGCGGCGAAACCGGGTACCATCGCCGCGAGAATCCGCATCGTCCATGACGGCCGTCATCGATGCGTCACGCCAGCGTCATCCGCCAACCCCATGAAGCCTGCCCTCCCTCGTCCGCCTCGCCGCATCCTCGCCCGCTTCGTCGCGGTGTCGTGGCGCGACCTCGCGCTGTCGATCGGCCCGACCGTGCTGCTCGCGGGCGCGGCCGTCTGGCTCGCGGTCAGGCTGATTCAGCCGGCGCCGCCGTCCACGCTCGTGATCTCGGCCGGGCCGCCCGGCAGCACGTACTGGAACGCCGCGCAGAAATACAAGGCCATCCTCGCGAAGAACGGCGTCACGCTCGACGTCGAATCGTCCGAAGGATCCGCGCAGAACCTCGCGCGGCTGTCGAACCCGAGCGCGCCGGTCGACGTCGGCTTCGTGCAGAGCGGCATCGGCCCGAAGGAGCGCGACGAACAACTCGTCTCGCTCGGCAGCATCGGCTACGTGCCGCTCGCGATCATGTACCGCGGCCCGATCGTCGCGCGCCTGTCCGACTTCAAGGGCAAGCGGCTCGCGCTCGGCGCGGAAGGCAGCGGCGCACGCGAGCTGAGCCTCGCGTTGCTGAAGATGAACGGCATCGTGCCGGGCGGCCCGACCGAGCTGCTGCCGACGGCCGGCGAAGACGCCGCGACCGCGTTGCTCGACGGCAAGATCGACGCAGCGTTCCTGTCCGGCGACTCGACGCAGATCCCCGTGATGGCGAAACTGTTCCGCGCGCCCGGCGTGCACGTGTATTCGTTCACGCAGGCCGAAGCGTACGCGCGGCGCTTTCCGTACCTGACCGCGATCACGCTGCCGATGGGCGTCTACGATCTCGGCCGGAACCTGCCGCCCGCCGACATCCATACCGTCGCGCCGACGATCGAGCTGGTCGCGCGCGACTCGCTGCACCCCGCGCTGTCCGATCTGCTGATCGAGGCCGCGCGCGAGGTGCACGGCCACGCGACGATCCTGCAGCACGCGGGCGAATTCCCGTCGTCCGTCACGCGCGGCTTTCCGCTGTCCGACGATGCCGCGCGCTACTACAAGTCGGGCAAGACCTTCCTGTACCGGAGATTGCCGTTCTGGGTCGCGAGCCTCGTCGACCGGCTGCTCGTCGTGATCGTGCCGCTGATCGTCGTGCTGATCCCCGGGCTGCGGCTCGTGCCGTCGCTGTACGGCTGGCGCGTGCGTTCGCGCATCTATCGCTGGTATGGCGCGCTGATCGCGCTCGAGCGTCGCGCGCTCGGCGAGCACACGGCCGAGGAACGCGTCCGGTTGCTCGACGAGCTCGACGACATCGAGGAAGCGGTGAACCGGATGAAGATGCCGCTCGCCTACGCGGGGCAGTTCTACGTGCTGCGCGAGCACATCGGCTTCGTGCGCGAACGGCTCACCGCGCACGACCAGGACACGCCGGCGGCGTCGCCCGGCGCCGGCGGAAAGCCGCAGGCACGCGCCGACGCCGGGTCGCCGCCGGCCGGCGAGCCCCCCCGGGCGACTCCCGGTTCCGCGTAAGCGGACGATCCGCGATCATTGCTGCATGCGCGCCCGCCCGCGTACCATGGAGGCCGCCGTACGCCCCACCCTCTGGAGATCGTCATGACAACCGGCCTCGACACCGCCCAGCCCGCCTGGTTCTTCGACTTCGTGTCGCCGTTCTCCTATCTGCTGCTCGAACAGCATGACAAATGGCCGGACGTGCCGTTCGAACCGGTCGCCGTGTCGCTCATCGACCTGCAGCGCCACTGGGGACAACGCCCCAGCGCCGACGTGCCGGCCAAGCGCGTGTTCACGTACCGTCACGCGCTGTTTCGCGCGGAACAGCTCGGCATCCGCTTCAAGATGCCGCCCGCGCACCCGTTCGATTCCGACAAGGTGTTGCGCCTCGCGATCGCGCTGCGCGCCGATATCGCGACGGTACTGGAGATGTACCGCTTCATCTGGCGCGACGGCAACGATCCGTCGACGCCCGAAGGCTTCGCTGCGCTGTGCGAACGCGTCGGCGTCGGCCACGGCGACGAGCTGATCGAATTCGAGGAGACGAGTGCGCAGCTGGCCCGCAACAACGCCGACGCGATCGCGCTCGGCGTGTTCGGCGTGCCGACGTTCTGGATGAACAAGCAATTGTTCTGGGGTGAAGACGCGCTGCCGATGGTGCTGTACTGCGCGCGCACGCCGAACTGGCTCGAATCGAGCGAGGTCAAGCGGATCAGCACGCTGCCGAAGGGCCGGGCGTGATGGCCGGTATCACGCACGGCAACGTGCAGCTGCGGTAAGGTTACGCTTCGCCCGAATCACCCGCACCGATGGAAGACGACGACCGTACCGCCTCGCTCGACATCTGGCTCGTGCGCGTATTGCGCACGCTGCTGCTCGAGCGCAGCGTCACGCAGGCCGCGCTGCGGCTGAACCAGACCCAGCCCGCGATCAGCACCGCGCTGCGCAAGCTGCGCGAGACGCTGAACGACCCGATCCTCGTGCGCGGCAAATCCGGGATGGTGCCGACCGAATACGGCGCTTCGCTGCTCGAAGCCGCGCAGCGCGCGCTGCGCGAGGTCGACTTCATCGCGACGCCGCACGGCGACTTCGACCCGTCGTCCGCGCGGCGCACGTTCCGCGTCGCCGCGCCCGATTACCTGAACGATTTCTTCATGCCGACGCTGATCGAACGCTTTCGCGACGCGGCGCCGCATGCGCACCTGGAAATCGATTCGCTGAATCCCGCGCTCGACCACGCGGGCGCGCTCGAATCGGGCGCGCTCGATCTCGTGATCGGCAACTGGCCGAAGCCCGACCCGCAGTTCGCGCGCCAGGACCTGTTCTCCGACACGATCGTGTGCCTGATGCGCGAAGCGCACCCGCTCGCGCACGTGCCGCTCACGCGCGAAGCGTATGCGTCGGCCGCGCATGTCGCGCCCACGCCGTACACCGGCGACAAGCGCAACGCGATCGAGATCGGCCTCGCACGCGCGCGCCTCGCGCGGCGCATCGTGACGACGCTGCCTTACTTCGGGATCGTGCCGCAGGTGCTGCTGCAGTCGGACCTGATCTTCACGACGACGCGCCGCTTCGCGACGCACTACGCGCAGTTGCTGCCGCTCGTCGTCGTCACGCCGCCCGTGCCGTTCCCGCGCATCAAGAGCTACCTGCTCACGCATCCGCAGCCCGACCGCCCGACCGACATCGCGTGGCTGTGCGCGCTGATGCAGAGCGTGTCCGACGAGCTGACGGTCGCCCGCACTCGCAAGCGCTGATGCAAGGCGCGGCCGCTCAGGCCGTGCAGAAGGTTTCCTGCAGATGGGTCCAGCGCACGACGCCCGCCGCGTCGCGTTCGAACACGGCGGTCGCGCGCCGTGCGGGCAGCTCGCCCGATGCCGCGTGCTGCGCTTCGAGATAGGTGATCACCGCATGCGACGCGTCGGCCGCGAGCACGCGGATTTCCGACAACGTGATGCGCAGCCCCGGCTTCGCGCCGGCGAGCTTCGCGAACAGCGCGCGCGTGCCGTCGCGGTCGACTACGCGGCCGTCGGTCAGGATCATCGTGAAACCGGTGGAGAACGGCGCGAGCAGCGCGTCGAGCGCCGCGGGCGCGGTGTCGACGCCGGACAGCCAGCGCTCGATGGCGACGAGGCTCGCATCGAGCGCGTCGAGATAGATCGGGTGATCGGACATGGCGCCTGCACGGAAAGGCGCGGCCCGGTGCCGCGCGTTGCCGTGCAGTGTATGCAAAAACGCGCGGCCGTGCGCCAGCCGTGCGACGTCACCGTGCGCAGGACACGTCGTCGCGCGCGCGCCCTGCCGCAGCCGCCTTCGCGTCGGCCACCGGCATGCCCGAGCGCGCCTGCAGCAGTTCCGCGCACACGGCCACCGCGATCGCGCCCGGCGCCTTGTCGACGATGCCCGCGACGCCGATCGGGCACACCATCTCCGCGAGCCGCGCCGGATCGACGCCGCGCGCGGCGAGCCGGCGCTCGAACTTCACGCGCTTGGTGCGCGAGCCGATCATCCCGAAGTACGCGTAGTCGCGCCGCCGCATGATCTGCGCGGCGAGCGCGAAGTCGAGCGCGTGGTTGTGCGTCATCACGAGGAAGTACGCGCCGGGCGGCGCCGCGTCGACGACGGCCTCCGGCGTGTCGGTCGGCTCCGGCTGCACGTTCGGCGGACATTCGTCCGGGAACAGCTCGTCGCGCGTGTCGACCCACTGCACGACGCACGGCAGCGCGCCGAACAGCGTGACGAGCGCGTGACCGACGTGCCCGGCGCCGAACAGCACGATGTGCATCGGCGCCGGCGCGCCGGTCGCGCGGTTGCGCCGGCCGGTGCCCTGCGCGAACGTCGGGGTCGACGCGGTGCGAAGCGAGCGTGCGGGCCCGTTCATGTCAGCCTGCCCGAGCCGCACGCACCGCATTCACCGCGCGCAGGATCGACTCGCCGGTGGCCGGCGCGTCGAGCGGCGGGTTCACCTTGTAATCGCCGACCGCCGCGACCGCGTCGCGCACCGCGAAGAACACCGAGAACGGCAGCAGCAGCGGCGGCTCGCCGACGGCCTTCGACCGGTGGATGCTGTCCTCGACGTTGCGGTTCTCGAACAGCCGCACGTTGAATTCGGGCGGCGTGTCGTTCACGGTCGGGATCTTGTACGTGGACGGCGCATGCGTCATCAGCTTGCCGCCCTGGTTCCACCACAGCTCCTCGGTCGTCAGCCAGCCCATCCCCTGGATGAACGCGCCTTCGACCTGGCCGATGTCGAGCGCGGGGTTCAGCGACGCGCCCACGTCGTGCAGCGCATCGACGCGCAGCGTGCGCATCTCGCCCGTGAGTGTGTCGATCACGACTTCCGACACGGCTGCGCCGTACGAGTAGTAGTAGAACGGCCGGCCCTGCAGCTTCGACTGATCCCAGTACAGCTTCGGCGTCGCGTAGAAACCGTCGGACCACAACTGCACACGTGCAAGGTACGCCTTCGCGATCACTTCGCCGAACGGCACACCCTGGCCGCCGACCCATACGACGTCGTTGCCGAACTTCACGTCGGCCGCATCGACGTTGCCGTCGCCGTACTGCTTCGCCGCGAACACCGCGAGCCGCTCGCGCAACTGGCGCGCCGCATCCTGCGCGGCCTTGCCGTTCAGGTCCGAGCCCGTCGACGCGGCCGTCGCGGACGTGTTCGCGACCTTGCTCGTGTCGGTCGCCGTCACGCGGATCCGGCCGAAGCGGATGCCGAGCTCGTGCGCGACGACCTGCGCGACCTTCGTGTTGAGCCCCTGCCCCATCTCCGTGCCGCCGTGGTTCACGAGCACCGAGCCGTCGGTGTAGATATGCACCAGCGCGCCGGCCTGGTTGAAGTGCGTGACGTTGAACGCGATCCCGAACTTCACCGGCGTGAGCGCGATGCCCTTCTTCAGCACCGTATTGCGCGCGTTGAATGCGCGCACGCCCGCGCGCCGTGCGCGGTAGTCGCTCGTCGTCTCGAGTTCGCCGAGCAACTCCTGCAGCACGTTGTCCTCGACCGTCTGCCCGTACGGCGTCACGTTGCGCTCGGTCTTGCCGTACAGGTTCGCGTAGCGGACGTCGAGCGGATCGCGGTCGAGCGAGCGCGCGACGTCGTCGAGGATGTATTCGATCGCGAACGCGCCCTGCGGGCCGCCGAAGCCGCGGAACGCGGTGTTCGACTGCGTGTTGGTCTTGCCGCAGTAGCCGGCGATGTCGACGTCGCCCAGCCAGTACGCGTTGTCGAAGTGGCACACCGCGCGCGTCATCACCGGGCCCGACAGGTCGGCCGAGAAACCGCAGCGCGACGTCATCTCGAGCGCCACGCCGTCGAGGCGGCCGTCGTCGTCGTAGCCGACGTCGAAGCGGTAATGGAAGTCGTGCCGCTTGCCGGTGATCATCATGTCGTCGTCGCGGTCCGGACGCAGCTTCACCGGGCACAGCAGCTTCCACGCGGCGAGCGCCGCGCAGCACGCGAACAGGCCCGACTGCGATTCCTTGCCGCCGAACCCGCCGCCCATCCGGCGGCATTCGACCAGCACGTTGTGCGACGCGACGCCGAGCACGTGCGCGACGAGGTGCTGCATCTCGCTCGGGTGCTGCGTCGAGCAATACACGTGCATCCCGTCGTCGTCCTTCGGCACCGCGTACGCGATCTGCCCTTCCAGGTAGAACTGCTCCTGGCCACCGAGCAGCATTTCGCCCGACTCGCGGTGCGGCGCGGCGGCGAGGCGCGCGGCCGCGTCTCCGCGCGCGAGCTTCAGCGGCGGGATCACGTAGGTTTCGGCCAGGCGTGCTTCCTGCGCGGTCAGGATCGCGGGCAGCTCCTCGTAGTCGACCTGCGCGCGGCGCGCGGCAAGCCGTGCGGTTTCATGCGACGTCGCGACGACGATGAACATCGGTTGACCGACGAACTGCACGATGCCCTTGGCCAGCACCGGGTCGTCGTGGATGATCGGGCCGCAATCGTTGACGCCCGGGATATCGTCGGCCGTGAACACCGCGACCACGCCCGGCGTCGCGCGCACCGCGTCGAAGTTCATCGACACGATCTTCGCGTGCGGTTTCGCCGACAATCCGAGCGCCGCGTGCAGCGTGCCCGCGACGACCGGAATGTCGTCGGTGTAGGTGGCACGCCCGCTCACGTGCAGGTGCGCGGATTCGTGCGCGCGCGATACGTGCACCTGCGCGGCGTCGGCCTGCGGGTCGAGGGTGCTCAGGAACGGTTCTGCTTGCTGGTTCATCTTCGGTGTTCTCCGTCTTCAGACGCGCGCCGCGTCGGCGCCGGCTTCGGCGGCCACTTCACGCACATTCAGGGCTTGCGGCGGCAGCGGGTCGTGCGGGCGCGTCTCCAGCCAGAAGCGATACATCAGGTTCTTCGCGGTATCGAGGCGATACGTGCTCGTCGCGCGCATGTCGGACAGCGGCTGGTAGTCGCGCTCGAGCGCCTGCATCGCGGCCTGCGCGGTGGCTTCGTGCCACAGCGCGCCGTCGAGCACGGCTTCGGTGTGCGTTGCGCGCTTCGGCGTCGCGGCCATCCCGCCGAACGCGATGCGCGGCTCGCGGATCGTGTCGCCGTCCGCGATGAACGCGAACGCCGCGCAGACGGCCGAGATGTCGGAGTCGAACCGCTTCGACAGCTTGTACGTGCGGAACTGCAGCTTCTCGCGCGCGCCGGTGCGGGTCGGCACCTTCACGCCGACGACGAATTCGTGCGGCGCCATGTCCTTCTGCTGGTAGCCCGTGTAGAGCGCCTCGAGCGGCAGCTCGCGCACCGTATCGCCGCCGCGCAGCACGACGCGCGCGCCGAGCGCGATCAGGCCGGGCATCGTATCGCCGATCGGCGAGCCGTTCGCGACGTTGCCGCCGAGCGTGCCCGCGTTGCGGATCGGCAGCGACGCGAAGCGCTTCCACATCTCGGTCAGCTCCGGATAGGTGCCGGCCAGTGCCGCATACGCGTTCTCGACCGTCACGCCCGCGCCGATCTCGATCCAGTCGCCCCGCTCCGCGACGCGCTGCAGTTCGGCGATCTGGCCGACGTAGATCAGGTCGTCGAGCCGCCGCATCTGCTTCGTGACCCACAGGCCGATGTCGGTGCTGCCCGCGAGGATCCGCGCGTCGGGCCGTTCGACCTTCAGCGCGGCCAGCGCGTCGAGCGCGCGCGGCGCCGCGAAGCGCGCGCCGTCGATCGTCGCGTAGTCGAACGTGTCGTCGCGCCTGAGCGACGCGAGCGTGCGGGCGAGCGCGGCCGTGTCGACCGGTGCCGACGGCGCCGGCGCACCTTCGCCGGCCGCGTCGAACATCTGCACGGCCGCATCGACGATCGGGCGATAACCGGTGCAGCGGCACAGGTTGCCCGTCAGCGCGTCGGCGATCTCGGTGCGCGTCGGCACGTCCTTCGCCTTCGCGCACGCGCTGCCGCAGCCTTCGTGGCCGTGCTTCTCGTACAGCGCCCACATCGACATCACGAAGCCGGGCGTGCAGAACCCGCATTGCGAACCATGGCAGTCGACCATCGCCTGCTGCACCGGATGCAGCGAGCCGTCCGGCTGGCGCAGATCCTCGACCGTCAGCAACGCCTTGCCGTCGAGCGTCGGCAGGAACTGGATGCATGCGTTGACGGCCTTGAACTCGACCGCGCCGGCGTCGGTCAGCTCGCCGACGACGACCGTGCACGCGCCGCAGTCGCCTTCCGCGCAGCCTTCCTTGGTGCCGGTGCAATGCGCGTCCTCGCGCAGGTACTGCAGCACGGTGCGCGTGACGTCCGCGCCGCTGACCTCGCGGATCGCGTGACGATGGTAGAAGCGGATCGGCTCACTCATGTCTCGATGATTCTTCAAATGGGGGGTAAAGCGGCCTGCGCGGAGCGCCCGACCGACGTTTCTCTGACAGTTTGCACGCTATCACCATCAAATTTCGCAACCCATAGCCCATCACGCATGAGGCCCATATAACTGCCGCGATATGAGCGCCGGGGCGCCCGTCGCCCTTTCCGCACGGCCTTCCCGGCGTGCCGGCGCCGATCCGTTGCGCGCGAAAACGGGTCGCGATTAACTAAATGGTACCTGCGTGAAAACCGGTTCCATGGGAAAATCCCGATTCCGTTTTGCGCCGTATTCCGTTCCGTCACCCTCCGTTTCGCTCATTCGTTCCGACCCCATGTCATCCGATTCCGCCACACCAGCACGCAGCGGGTTCGCGGTCACGCTGCAAATCGTGTCCGTCGTCTGCTTCACGTTCATCTGCTACCTGACCATCGGCCTGCCGCTCGCGGTGCTGCCGGGCTTCGTCCATGACGACCTCGGCTTTTCCGCGATCGTCGCGGGCGGTGCGATCAGCGTCCAGTATTTCGCGACGCTCGCGTCGCGGCCGCTCGCCGGGCGCTTCGCCGATACGCTCGGCCCGAAGCAGACGGTGCTGCGCGGGCTGGTCGGCTGCGGCGTGTCGGGCGTGCTGCTGCTGGTCGCGCTGCTGCTCGCACACTGGCCGGTCGCGAGCCTCGTGCTGCTGGTCGCGAGCCGGCTCGTGCTCGGCGTCGGCGAGAGCCTGTGCGGCACCGGCGCGATCCTGTGGGGCATCGGCCGGGTCGGCGTCGCGCACAACGCGAAGGTGATTTCGTGGAACGGCATCGCGACCTACGGCGCGCTCGCGCTCGGCGCGCCGGTCGGCGTCGCGATCGCGCATACGCTGAATCCGGCGCTGATCGGCGTGATCGTGATCGCGCTCGCCGCGCTCGGCTTCTACCTCGCGCGCCTGATCGATTCCGTGCCGCTCGTGCACGGCGAACGGATGTCGTATGCGAGCGTGTTCACGCGCGTGCTGCCGCACGGCCTCGGCCTCGCGCTCGGCTCGGCCGGCTTCGGCTCGATCGCGACCTTCGTCACGCTGTACTACGCGGCGCGCCACTGGCCGAACGCCGCGCTGTCGCTGACCGTGTTCGGCACGCTGTTCATCGGCGCGCGCCTGCTGTTCGCGAACACGATCAAGACCTACGGCGGCTTCCGCGTCGCGATCGTGTCGTTCGCGTTCGAATGCTCGGGCCTCGTGCTGCTGTGGCTCGCGCCGGTGCCACACGTCGCGCTCGTCGGTGCCGCGCTGACGGGCTTCGGCTTCGCGCTGATCTTCCCGGCGCTCGGCGTCGAGGCCGTCGCGCTCGTGCCGCCCGCGAGCCGCGGCGCGGCGCTGTCCGCGTACTCGGTGTTTCTTGATCTGTCGCTCGGCATCACAGGCCCGCTCGCCGGTTATGTCGCGGGTGCGTTCGGCTATCCGCAGGTGTTCCTGTTCGCGGCGGTGGCCGCCGCCGCGGGCGTCGCGCTGTCGATGGTGCTGTACCAGCGGCAGGCGCGTGTGGCGGGGAGCGGCGCGGCCGCCTGATCACGCCGCACGGCGGCCGGTCGCGGAAGTCGCAGCGCCGTCGCCTCAAAAAAAAACGCCTGCATCGCGCAGGCGTTTTTTTATATGGAGGCCGTTGCGACGGCCGGCGCGCTCAGGCCGTCCGGAGAAACAGCCGGCGCG
This sequence comes from Burkholderia sp. LFS061, assembly GCF_047978125.1. Classification (NCBI taxonomy): domain Bacteria; kingdom Pseudomonadati; phylum Pseudomonadota; class Betaproteobacteria; order Burkholderiales; family Burkholderiaceae; genus Burkholderia; species Burkholderia sp. LFS061. Next base: position 42,400 of record NZ_JBFPFS010000021.1, read on the forward strand.
TCAGGTCGAACGCGACGAGATTGCCGGCCACCACCAGAAGCAGCCCGATCACCGCGAGCGGCGACCACTGGTAGCCCTCGAACACCGTCGACACGGCCAGCGCGACGATCGGGAACAGCACCGTGCAGTACGCGGCGCGCTCCGGCCCGATCCGGCCGACGAGGGTCAGGTACGCGGTGAAACCGATCACCGAGCCCGGCACGGCGAGGTAGACGAGCGCGCCGAGATAACGCGGGCTCATGTCGAGCGTGAACGACATCCCGGCCACCGCGCTGCCGACGGTCAGGATCGCCGCGCCGATCAGCATCGCCCAGCCATTGGTCGCGAGCGGGTGCAGCCCCATCGACTGCATCCGGCTCGACAGCAGGTTGCCGGCCGAGAAGCACATCGTGCCCGCGAACGCGATCGCGAGCCCGATCCAGGTCGCGTGATCGTCGAGATGGCCGGCCATCTGCTGCCAGAACAGGCACGCGATGCCGATCAGGCCGAGCAGCGCGCCGGCAATCGCCGATGGCCGCAGCGGGCGGCCCATGAACAGCCGGCCGTTGATCGAGTTCAGCAGCGGCGCGGTCGAGAAGATCACCGCGACGAGCCCGCTCGGCACGACCTGCTCCGCGTAGTAGAAGCACAGGAAATTCAGGCAGAACAGCGCGAAGCCCTGCGCGACGAGGTAGCGCCAGGCTTCGCGCGGCGGCTGAATCGGCCGGCGCATCACGCGCAGCAGCGCGAACAGCACGGCGGCCGCGAGCCAGAAGCGCCACGCGATCGACACGGGCGGCGGCACGGAGCCGAGTTGCCACTTGATCGCGATCCAGGTGGTGCCCCAGATCAGCACGGTGACGAAATAAAGCGACAGGTTCATGGCGGCGATGGTCCGGGAATCGGATGAAACGGGATCCCGACTATGCCGCCGCGCGGCGCGCACCGATTGTCCGGAATTGCGGTCTTTTTCCGGCCGCCGCACCCGGCGCCGCACGCCCGCTTATACTCGTCGCACCATGAGCTTCTCCCTCTCCGCCCCGCCCGTCGACCGCGCCGCCACCCTGGCCGGCGGCGATTTGCCGTTCGGCCTGCAGTCGGTCTGCCGCACGCTCGCCGACGCGAACGCGACGCTCGAGCGCTTCGCGTGGCTCGGCGACCATCTCGCGATCGCCGAATGGACGCGAATCACCGACGAAAGCGAGACGATCTACGAGCAACCCGGCCACCACACGCTGTCGTGCTACCTCGACGGCGGCTACCGGACCGAGCGCGAACGCGTGCCGCGCTACGGCGCGCCGAGCCTGCTGTGCGCGCTGCCGGGCGACCACGAATCGCGCTGGTGGGTGCGCGGCGAGATGCACTTCATCCATCTCTATTTCCTGCCCGAGCACTTCACGCAGCGCGCGATCCGCGAACTCGACCGCGAGCCGCGCGAGCTGAAGCTCGCCGACCGCACCTATTTCGAGGATGCGCGCGTCGCCGCGCTGCTGCGCTCGCTCGCGCTGGACGGCTGGGACGATGCCGACGAGCGGCTGCGTGTGAACGAGACCGCGCACGAGGTGCTGAGCCTGCTGCTGCGCGGGCAAAGCACGACGCGTACCGACGCGTCGTTCCGCGGCGGGCTTGCGCCGGCCGTGCGCCGCCGCGTGCGCGACTACATCGACACGTACCTGACGCAGCCGCTGACGCTCGGCGAACTGGCCGACGTCGCCGCGCTGTCCGAATACCACTTCTCGCGAATGTTCCGGCTGTCGTTCGGCCGCGCGCCGCACGCGTGGGTCGCCGAGCAGCGGCTCGCGCGGGCGCGCGAACTGCTGCGCACGACGTCGCTGCCGCTCGCGCAGGTCGCGGCCGACTGCGGCTACGCGAACGCGGGCCACTTCAGCCATCGCTTTCGCGACGCGCACGGCACGACGCCGAATACGTACCGGCGCGCGATGCAGGGCCGCTGAGCGCGATCGACCGATCGCGGCCAGCCGGCCGGGCCACCAGGGCCGGTTGCCGCCTGCGGCGTTACGCGCCGCGTTGCGACAGTTCCTGTTCGAGCGCCGCGACGCCGGCCGGCAGGTCGACCGGTACCTTCAGGTCGACCATCGTGCGGCCGAACGCATGCAGCGTGCGGAACAGGTTGTGTTCGCGGCACTGCTCGCCCATCTGCCCGATCCGCACGATCGGCAACCCGAACGAGCCCGAGATCTCGACCTGGTACTGCTTCGAGATATGGCCGCAAACCATCCCGGGCGTGAGCCCTTCCGGCGTCTCGATCCCGACCACCGAATTGAGCCGGCAGTCCTTCGGCGCATAGAGCTTGAGCCCCATCGACTCGACACCCGCCTGCAGCGCGAGCGAGCAGCGCAGGTGGCGCGCGAAGCGGCTTTCGAGCGTCTCCGCGCAAACCAGCCGCAGCGCCTCGTGCAGCGCGAGCACGCCCGACACCGGCGCCGTGTAGTGGTAGCCGGCGTTGTGCCAGAAGTTCTCCGCGAGCGCCATGTCGAGGCACCAGTGCGTATTCGGCTCGGGACGATGCTTCATGCGCTCCCACGCGGCGTCGGAAAACGCGATCAGCGACACGCCCGGGATCGACGACAGCCCCTTCTGGCCGCCGGTGATCACCGCGTCGATGCCCCACGCGTCCATGTCGAGCGGCATCGTCGACAGCGTGCACACCGCGTCGACGACGACCAGCGCGCCGGCCGCCTTCGCGAGCGCAGCGATGTCGCGCAGATCGCGGTTCCACACGGTGTTCGACGTCTCGCCCTGCACGATCGTGACGATCTCGGGCCGCTCGCGCGCGATCGCGTCCGCGATCTCGTCGAGGCTCGCGACCGCGCGGTCGGCCACTTCGAGCGTCGCGACGTCGGCGCCGACGCGCGTGGCCATCTCGGCCATCCGCGCGCTGAAGAAGCCGTTGCGGATCGACAGCACGCGCGTGCCGCGCCAGGCGAGGTTCGAGATCGCCATTTCCATCGCGGCCGAGCCGGGGCCCGCGACGCCGAGCACCCACTTCGTGCGGGTCTGGAACACGTAGCGCGCCATCTCCTTCACCTGCTCGATGATCTTCGCCATCGTCGCGCCGAGGTGGTTGATCACGATCGTGTTCGCCTTCGCGACGGCGGCCGGGATCGGAACCGGGCCGGCCCCCATCATCAGCAGCGGTTCTTCGGGCAGGATCGCGTCGAGCGGCACGACGACGGGACAGGGAATCGGCGAGTAATCGATGGACATGGCTGGCAAAAGGTGAGGATGGGAAATACACGGACGCCCGCCAAACCCAACTGCATGGCGAACTGATCGATCATTCCGCGTTCCGCGGCCTCGCGCAAGAGGCACGCTCGGCCGGACAGCGCGACGGTGGCCCGGTCGCCGGACCGGGCCAGCTGGCCGCCCAGGCATCGCGCGCCGGCGTTCCGGATTGGAATGGCATTGCCGGCCGGTTGTGAAACGGTTCCATGCGCGCGATTTTCTCCGCCAATATCGCCTCGTTTCATCGATGCCGACGGTTCAGCGCGACTTGCGTATTGAACGGAATAGACCGGATGTTCGATAAAAATCGCCGAACGGAATGCAATACGCAAAATCCGCGCATGGGTAAAAACATCCATTACTGCAGCATGTATTAGGGATCGATTCCCCAAATCACCGGAGCAAACCTGATCGAATCACGAACAACCAATTGATTAACATACGAATTATTCGTCGACACGATGCATATTCCAATACTCTGCCGCCTTTGAACGGCAGGCACACGAGACAGCCCGACTTTTAAGCGGTACTCGCGATTTCGATTTTCCGCAACCCGCCCGTTTTCTCAGGTTGACGGATATCGCAACTATATTTAACAATCGTCTGCGGAATCGAAAACAGATTTTTCGATACGAAGGAGAACTGGGTGCCGCGCGATGCATTTTCCAGGTTGCGCGGCGAAAAATCACAACCATAATCAATCAACCGGGCCAGAAATACACAAGCCATGAACCAGATTCAGACCATGCGTGTATTCGTCTGCGTCGCCGAGCAGCAGAGCTTCCGGCGCGCAGCGCACCATCTCGGCGTGTCCAATGCGCTCGTCACGCGTTCGATCGCGATGCTCGAGGGTCACCTGAACACACGGCTGATCCACCGCACCACGCGCAACCTGTCGCTCACCGAGGCCGGCGCGCGCTACCTCGACGGTTGCCGCGCGCTGCTAGAGGAATTCGACCACCTCGAGTCGTCCGTCGCGCATGCCGTGCGCGAACCGGCCGGCACGCTGCGCGTCGTCGCGTCGGGCCTGCTGTCGCCGCTCGCGCTGACGCCGCTCGTCAGCAGCTTCCGGCACCGCTACCCCGAGCTGCGCGTGCAGCTGACCGTCGCCGAGGGGCCGCTCGACGTGCTCGAATCGGGCTACGACGTCGGCATCGTCACGGGCAACCGGCTCGACGGCAACCCGACGCTGATCGGCCATGCGCTCGCGCCGAACCCGTTCGTCGCCTGCGCGGCGCCTGCCTATCTCGACCGGCGCGGCGAGCCGCGCGCGCCCGACGACCTGCCGGGCCACGACTGGGTCACGCTCGCGCCGCACCAGCATGCGCCCGCGTGGCAGCTGGTCGGCCACGACGGCGTCGCGCATTCGGTCACGGTGCGCCCGGCCTGCACGCTCAACCAGCTCGCACTCGTGCAGGCGGCCGCCATTGCCGGTGCCGGCATCGCGGTGCTGCCCGAGCCGTGCGTCGCCGATGCGCTCAGCGGCGGCACGCTCGTGCGGCTGCTGCCCGGCTACCGGATCGACGACCCGGATGCGCAACTGTCGCTCGTCTATCCGAACCGCCAGTACGTGCCGGCCCGCACGCGCAGCTTCGTCGAGCACGCGCTCGACCACTTCAGCGCGCAGACGGCCCGCGAGCGGAAGGATTACGGCTTCCTGCGTCCGTCGCGCGGCCCCGACCGCTCCGACATCGTCACGGGCCTGCAGTAAACTGCGCGCGTCAGCCATCGGAGGTGCAGCGTGCGCGTGATCCTGTTCAGCAGCCGGCAGTACGACGACGATTCGTTTACCGCCGCCAACCGGCAGTTCGGCTATCGGCTGCACTTCCAGCCGTCGCACCTCGACGCGGAAACCGCGATCCTCGCGCACGGCTATGACGTCGTCTGCCCGTTCGTCAACGACACCGTCGACGCAGCCGTGCTCGAACGGCTGGCGGACGGCGGCACGCGCCTGATCGCGCTGCGCTCGGCGGGCTTCAACCACGTCGACCTGGCGGCCGCCGAGCGGCTCGGCATCGCGGTCGTGCGCGTACCCGCGTATTCGCCGCACGCGGTCGCCGAGCATGCGGTCGCGTTGATCCTCGCGCTCAACCGCCGCCTGCCGCGCGCCGTCGCGCGCACCCGCGAAGGCGACTTCTCGCTGAACGGCCTGCTCGGCTTCGACCTGCACGGCAAGACGGTCGGCGTGATCGGCACCGGCATCATCGGCAGCGTGTTCGCGAAGATCATGATGGGCTTCGGGATGCACGTGCTCGCGCACTCGGTGCCGCCGTACAACGACGAGCTGATCGCGTTCGGTGCGCGCTATGTCGAGCTCGACGCGTTGCTGCACCAGGCCGACATCGTCAGCCTGCACTGTCCGCTTCTGCCGTCGACGCACCATCTGATCAACGAACAGACGCTCGCGCGGATGAAGCACGGCGCGATGCTGATCAACACCGGCCGCGGCGGCCTCGTCGATGCGCAGGCGCTGATCGACGCGCTCAAGAGCGGCCAGCTCGGCCATCTCGGGCTCGACGTGTACGAGGAGGAAAGCGGGCTCTTCTTCGAGGATCACTCCGACCTGCCGCTGCAGGACGACGTGCTCGCGCGCCTGCTGACGTTCCCGAACGTGATCGTCACGTCGCACCAGGCATTCTTCACGCGCGAGGCGTTGGCGGAGATCGCGCACACCACATTGCTGAACATCGAGGCGTGGCATGCCGGCACGCCGCAGAACCTCGTGACGGCAAATCGCTGAGAAATCGACGAAACCGGCTCATTTCATGGTTGCCGGCGACACCGCAATCGTTTGCTTTTGATCAACGCTGAAAACACGATCTTTTACATCAACAATCCCGCATTTTGTTTCGACTGATGTAACGCGGCCCGCGCGCGGTCTGCTATCGTTGCGCCGACGTCATCCCCTGCTTTTGCCGCTCATGCGTTTCGACGACTCCGACATCGCCGCCGTCTACCGCGCCATTTTCGAACGGCGCGACATGCGCCATTTCACGCCGGCGCCCATCGATCCACCGGTGCTCGCGCGCTTGCTGCGCGCGGCGCACCACGCGCCGAGCGTCGGCTTCATGCAGCCGTGGCGCTTCATCCGCATCACCGATCCCGCGCTGCGCACCGCGATCCACGCGCTGGTCGAGGCCGAGCGCCGCGCGACCGCCGACGCGCTCGGCGAGCGCCAGGACGAATTCATGCGGCTGAAGGTCGAAGGCGTGCGCGAATGCGGCGAGCTGCTGGTCGTCGCGCTCGCCGACGGCCGCGAACACCACGTGTTCGGCCGCCGCACGCTGCCGGAGATGGATCTCGCGTCCGCCGCGTGCGCGATCCAGAACATGTGGCTCGCCGCGCGCGCGGAAGGGCTCGGGATGGGCTGGGTGTCGCTGTTCGACGTCGATGCGCTGCGCACGCTGCTGCGGATGCCCGCCGGCGCGAAGCCGATCGCCGTGCTGTGCGTCGGGCACGTCGACGCGTTCTATGCAAAGCCGATGCTCGAGCAGGAGCGCTGGGCCGCGCGAATGCCGATCGAAGCATGCCTGTTCGAGAACGGCTGGGACGATCCGGCCTCGATCGACGCCGCCGGATCGCCTGCATCGCGTGCATCGCCTGCGGACACGAACGCCGAACCGGACGCAAGCGTGCCACGCACACCGGACACCATCGCCGAACCGGCTCGATCCGCCGCACCCTCCGACGGGTCGCCCGAACGCATCGCCTGAAGCGCGGCCCGGTAGCCGCCACCGCTCCGACCCCGGCACGGTCACATGCCGCAGACAAACCACCGCAAAATCCCACATTGTGAGCTTCCCGCCCGCTACCCCGTCGCACGCCGGCAACATCCGTTTTGGCCCCAAGCATAAGGGTTTTCACTGAAGTAGAATCGCGCTGTCGTTCGCCTTCCCGCCGCCCGCCCCGCGCATCCTGCGCCCACCCGAGCAGCGGCTTTTCCCGAGCCTACCGCGATGCCCTTGCCTCTTTTCGCCCTCGCCGTCGCCGCATTTGGAATCGGTACCACCGAATTCGTGATCATGGGGCTGCTGCCCAACGTCGCGCGCGACCTCGGCGTGTCGATTCCGGCCGCCGGGATGCTCGTGTCGGGCTATGCGCTCGGCGTGACGATCGGCGCGCCGATCCTCGCGATCGTCACCGCGAAGATGCCGCGCAAGCGCGCGCTGATGGGTCTGATCGGGCTGTTCATCGCCGGTAACCTGTTCTGCGCGATCGCACCGGGCTATGCGGTGCTGATGGCCGCGCGCGTCGTCACCGCGTTCTGCCACGGCGCGTTCTTCGGGATCGGCTCGGTGGTCGCGAGCAACCTCGTCGCGCCGAACCGCCGCGCGCAGGCGATCGCGCTGATGTTCACGGGCCTCACGCTCGCGAACGTGCTCGGCGTGCCGCTCGGCACCGCGCTCGGCCAGGCGTTCGGCTGGCGCGCGACGTTCTGGGCCGTCACCGGCATCGGCATCGCCGCGGCCGCCGCGCTCGCGGTCTGCCTGCCGAAGAACCTCGCGATGCCCGATACCAGCATCACCCGCGAATTCAGCGTGCTGAAGCACCCGCAGGTGCTGATGGTGCTCGGCATCAGCGTGCTCGCGTCCGCGAGCCTGTTCAGCGTGTTCACGTACATCACGCCGATCCTCGAGGACGTGACCGGCTTCTCGCCGCGTCAGGTCACCTATGTGCTGCTGCTGTTCGGCCTCGGGCTGACGGTCGGCGGCACGCTCGGCGGCAGGCTCGCCGACTGGCGCCGGATGCCGTCGCTGATCGCGACGCTCGCGCTGATCGGCCTCGTCCTCGCGCTGTTCGCGGGCACGATGCATTTGCCGTTCGCCGCGCTCGCGACGATCTTCGTGTGGGGCATCCTCGCGTTCGCGATCGTGCCGCCGCTGCAGATCCTGATCGTCGATCGCGCGAGCGACGCGCCGAACCTCGCATCGACGCTGAACCAGGGCGCGTTCAACCTCGGCAATGCGACGGGCGCGTGGCTCGGCGGAATGGCGATCGGCTCCGGCGTGTCGCTCGTGAACCTGCCGTGGGTCGGCGTCGCGATGGCCGTCGCGGCGCTGGCGCTCACGCTGTGGTCGGCGTCGCTCGAACGCCGCCCGCTGGCCGCGCCGACCGAATACGTGTAACGCGCCGACGCGCATTCGTTGCGCGCGCAACGCATTCGATCCTGACGGCCTTCATGGACCTTTCAAGGTCCGCGGTGTAGCATCCCGGCCGATGAAAGCCATTCTCAATCGTGATTTCCTCGCGCTCATTTTGAGCGTCGCGGTCGTCGGCCTCGGGACCGGCGCCACGCTGCCGCTCACCGCGCTCGCACTGACCGAAGCCGGACACGGCACCAACGTCGTCGGCATGCTGACGGCCGCGCAGGCGCTCGGCGGCCTCGCGATCGTTCCGTTCGTCACCGCGCTCGCGCGGCACATCGGCTCGCGCCGCGCGATCGTCGTGTCGGTCGTGCTGCTCGCGGCAGCCACCGCGCTGATGCAGTTCACGTCGAACCTGATCCTGTGGGGCGTGCTGCGCGTGCTGTGCGGCGCCGCGCTGATGCTGCTGTTCACGATCGGCGAGGCGTGGGTCAACCAGCTCGCCGACGATTCGACGCGCGGCCGCGTCGTCGCGATCTACGCGACCAATTTCACGCTGTTCCAGATGGCGGGCCCCGTGCTCGTCAGCCAGATCGCGGGCGCGACGAGCATCCGCTTCGCACTGTGCGGCGCGCTGTTCCTGCTCGCGCTGCCGACGCTCGCGACGATCCGGCGCGCGCCGCTCGCGGGCGACGACGCGCATCACGAAGCGCACGGTCGCTGGCTCGACGTGCTGCCGCGCATGCCCGCGCTGATCATCGGCACCGGGTTCTTCGCGCTGTTCGATACGCTCGCGCTGTCGCTGCTGCCGCTCTATGCGATGGATCACGGCGTCGCGAGCGCGACCGCCGTGCTGCTCGCGTCGATCATGCTGTTCGGCGATACCGCGATGCAGTTCCCGATCGGCTGGCTCGCGGACAAGCTCGGCCGCGAACGCGTGCACCTCGGCGCGGGCTGGATCGTGCTGGCCGGCCTGCCGCTGCTGCCGCTCGTGATCGCGAACCCGTGGCTGTGCTGGCCGCTGCTGTTCGTGCTCGGCGCGGCGGCCGGCAGCATCTACACGCTGTCGCTCGTCGCATGCGGCGAACGCTTCCGCGGCGCGGCGCTCGTCACCGCGAGCTCGCTCGTGTCGGCGTCGTGGAGCGCCGCGAGCTTCGGCGGCCCGCTCGTCGCGGGCGCACTGATGGAACAACTGGGCAGCAACGCGCTGGTCGGCGTGCTGGTCGTCTGCGTCGCGGCGTTCGTCGGGGCCGCGCTATGGGAGCGCCGCGCCGCGTTGCAACGCGCGGTCTGACACGCACGCGCCGCCACACAATGACGACGGCCCGCATGATGCGGGCCGCCCGGTACTGCCGTACTACGTGCCGCGTCTTGCGCGTAACGCGTTACGCGCTCCGCGCCGGCATGATCTTGCCCGCGCAGGTGCCGAAGCCGACGCGATAGCCGTCGCCCTGGCACCATCCGGCGAGCGTCAGCTCGTCGCCGTCCTCGATGAATGCGCGGCTGCCGCCGCCGTCCAGCGCAACCGGCTCCTTGCCGTTCCACGTCAGTTCGAGCAGGCTGCCGAACGAATCCTTCGTCGGCCCGCTGATCGTGCCCGAGCCCATCAGGTCGCCGACCCGCGTGTTGCAGCCCGCGACCGTGTGATGTGCGAGCTGCTGCGCCATCGTCCAGTACATGTGCTTGAAGTTCGTGCGGCAGATCGACGTCGCTTCCGCTGCTCCCTCGGCACGCAGCGTCACTTCCAGCGCGATGTCGAACGCATGCTTGCCCGCGTGCCGCAGATACGCGAGCGGCTGCGGCGACTGCTCCGGCTGCGCGGTGCGGAACGGTTCGAGCGCGTCGAGCGTGACGATCCACGGCGAGATCGTCGTCGCGAACGTCTTCGCGTTGAACGGGCCAAGCGGCACGTATTCCCACTGCTGGATGTCGCGCGCGCTCCAGTCGTTCAGCAGCACCATCCCGAAGATATGCGCTTCCGCATCCTCGCACGCGATCGGCTCGCCGAGCGCGTTGCCCTTGCCGACGATGAAGCCCGTCTCCAGCTCGATGTCGAGCTTGCGGCACGCGCCGAACACCGGGCGCTCCTGGTCGGGCAGCTTCAGTTGCCCGTTCGGGCGCCGCACCGGCGTGCCGCTCACGACCACCGACGACGCGCGGCCGTTGTAGCCGATCGGCATCTCCGACCAGTTCGGCAGCAGCGCATTCTTCGGATCGCGGAACATCGAGCCGACGTTGGTCGCGTGCTCCTTCGACGAATAGAAATCGGTGTAGCCGGGGATCTCGACCGGCAGATGCAGCGTCGCGTCGCGCTGCGCGACGAGCACCTGCGCGCGCAGCGCCGCATCGTCACGCAGCCGCGCGTTGTCGCGCGAGAACAGGTCCGACAGTTGCACGCGCACGCTGCGCCATGCATCGCGGCCGAGCGCGATGAACGCATTGAGCGTCGGCGCGGCGAACGCGTCGGCGCCGACCGGCAGCGTCACGAGGCCCGCGCGCGCAAGCGCCGCGAGATCGACGATCTGGTCGCCGAGCGCGACGCCCGCACGGCGCGCCGCCTGCTTCGCATCGCTGAAAATCCCGAACGGCAGGTTCTGGATCGGGAAATCGCAGGCGGGATCGTTCGCCGTATCGACCCAGCTCTTGCGGGCCGGGTCGAGCGTCGCGCGCCAGTCTTGGGTGTCGCTCATCTTTGCTCCGGGTTGAAGTGTTTCCTGATGCCTTGCCAGCATTCGAAGTAGTCGGCCTGCAACTGCGCGGTGTCGAGCGCATAGCGCGTCGGCCGGATCAGCGTGCGGGTCTCGAACATGAACGCCATCGTCGCGTCGACCTTGTGCGGCTTCGTCGTGTCGCTCGCGGACGCCTTCTCGAACGTGTCCGCGTCGGGCCCGTGGCCCGACATGCAGTTGTGCAGGCTCGCGCCGCCCGGCACGAAGCCTTCCGCCTTCGCGTCGTACGCGCCGTGCACGAGCCCCATGAACTCGCTCGCGACGTTGCGGTGGAACCAAGGCGGGCGGAACGTATCCTCGGCCGCGAGCCAGCGCGGCGGGAAGATCACGAAGTCGATCGTGTCGACGCCCGGCGTATCGCTCTGCGACTGCAGCACGAGGAAGATCGACGGATCGGGATGGTCGTAGCTGATCGAGCCGATCGTGTTGAACAGGCGCAGGTCGTATTTGTACGGCGCGTAGTTGCCGTGCCACGCGACGACGTCGAGCGGCGAATGGCCGATGTCCGCGCGCCATAGTCGGCCGTTCAGCTTCGCGATCAGCTCGAACGCGCCTTCGCGATCCTCGTACGCGGCCTGCGGCGTCAGGAAGTCGCGCGGGTTCGCGAGACCGTTCGAGCCGATCGGGCCGAGATCCGGCAGGCGCAGCTGCGCACCGAAGTTTTCGCAGATGTAGCCGCGCGCGTCGCCGTCCGGCAGCGCGACGGAAAAACGCACGCCGCGCGGGATCACCGCGATCTCGAACGGCTCGACGTCAAGCCGGCCGAATTCGGTCGCGATGAACAACCGCCCCTGCTGCGGCACGATCAGCAGTTCGCCGTCCGCGCTGTAGAAGAAGCGGTCCTGCATCGAGCGGTTCGCCGCGTACAGGTGGATCGCGCAGCCGTTCATCGCGGCCGCCGAGCCGTTGCCGGCCATCGTCACCAACCCGTCGACGAAATCGGTCGGCTCGACCGGCATCGGCAGCGGATCCCAGCGCAGCTGGTTCGGCGGCGTCGGCGGCACGTCGGCCGAGTCGCCGAATTCCGACACGAGCCGCTGCGGGCCCGCGTATGGCTCGAACGGCCGGTGCACGGCGGCCGGGCGGATGCGGTACAGCCACGAGCGGCGGTTGTGGCCGCGCGGCGCGGTAAACGCGGTGCCCGACAGCTGCTCCGCATACAGCCCGTACGGCGCGCGCTGCGGCGAGTTGCGGCCGTGCGGCAGCGCGCCGGGCAGCGCCTCGGTCGCGAATTCGTTCGCGAAACCGCTCAGGTAGCCGGCGGTCGCCGGTTTCGACAGGTCAAGCGTCATCGTTTCCTTTCTCCATCAATTCATCGCGACATTCGGCGCCTGCGCGCCGTTTCGCCGCGTTACGCCCGCCAGGCCAAGAACGAACAGCGCCGAACACAGCACGGGCACCGCGGCCGCGTGGAACAGCGCGCCGTTCGACCAGTTCAGCGCAATCAGTTGTCCGCCGACGAGCGGCCCGAGCACCGAGCCGATCCGGCCGATGCCGAGGCTCCAGCCGATGCCCGTGGAGCGCAGCGACGTCGGGTAATACTGGCCCGCGAGCGCGTTCACGGCCGGCTGCCCGCCGACCACGCAGAACCCGCCCGCGAACACGACGACCAGCAGCCACGGCAGCGCATGCGCGACCGAGCCGATCAGCCCCACCGACACGGCCGCGCACGCGAAGCAGGCGAACAGCACGCGCACGAAGCCGTAGCGTTCGATGAACCAGCCGAGCGACAGCGTGCCGATCACGCCGCCCGTCTGCAGCACCGTGCCGACGATCACCGCCGTGCCCGGCGAATAACCCGCGTCGCGCATCACGGTCGGCAGCCAGTTCGACAGGAAGTACAGATCGATCAGGTTCATGAAGCTGATCGCCCACAGCAGCAGCGTGACCGGCAGGCGGCCGTGGCTGAACAGCTCGGCCACCGGCGCGCCGGTCGCGGCCCGCTCGCGTACGACGAGGCGCGTGTCCGCATCGATGCCGGCCTGCGGCGCGAAGCGCGCGAGCCAGTCGCGCGCCTGCCCGACGCGCCCTTTCAGCACCAGGAACTGCAGCGACTCGGGCAGCCGCGCGACCATCGCGATCGTAAGCACGAGCGGCACCGCGCCGCCGACGAAGAACACCGAACGCCAGCCGAGCGCCGGAATCAGCGCGGCGCTGATGAAGCCGCCGATCGCAGCGCCAAGCGTGAAGCCGCACGACACCATCATCATCCGCTTCACGCGATGCGCGGCCGGACTGAACTCGCCGACCAGCGCCATCGCGTTCGGCATGATGCAGCCGAGGCCGAGGCCCGTGACGAAGCGCAGCGCCATCAGCACGGGAATCGAGCTTGCGAACGGCGTCGCGAGCATCGTCACCGCGAAGAACAGCGTCGAGCCGATCAGCACCGGGCGCCGCCCGATCCGGTCGGCCAGCACCGACAGCCCGAGCGCACCGAGCAGCATCCCGAACAGGCTCGCGCTGAACACCGGGCCGAGCGCCTGCTTCGGCACGCCCCATTCGGCGATCACGCTCGGCGCGACGTAGCCCATCGCCTGCGCATCGAAACCGTCGATCACGAGGCACAACCCGCACAACACGAGCAGCATCCAGTGAAAGCCCGGGCGATGGGTCTCGTCGATCACGCGCTCGACTTCGAGCACGCGCGCGTCGGCCGGCGCCGCGCTCATTGCGCCACCTCGGCGGCCGGATGCACGGGCGGCGTCACGCCCTGGCGCGCGAGCGCCATCGCTTCGCGCAGCACGTCGATGTCGCCGATCTGGTTCGCGAGCAGCAGGATCAGCTTCGCGTTGACGAGCTGGCTGTCGGCGTCGGACAGGTCGCGATGCATGTCGATCAGCGCTTCGTAAAACGCGTCCGGATCGGCCAGGCGCGGGCGGGTGTCGAGTGAGGGCATGACGGGGTCTCCGGTGTCTTTATCGTGTCCAATGCGGTATTCAGCGTGCGCAGGTCGCGCGCGCCAGTGCGTCGGCAAGCGCCTGACGGTCGAGCGTGCGCATGCGTGCGCAGACATGCTGGTCGGGACGCAGCAGGTAGAACGTGCCGGGCTTCGCGTCATAGCGTTGCGCGGCGAAACCGTCGACGTCCTCCACGACGTCGATGCCGGCCACCGGCTGCGCGTGCCCGGCGGGCACGACGAGCACCGGCCGCACCGGCAGCGCGAGGCCGTCGACGGCCTGCGCGAGCGCGGCCGCGTCGCCCGGCAACCCGAACAGCACGCCGGTGAAGCCGCCGCGCAAGTGCTGCAGCAGCCAGCCCGCCGCACCCTGCACACGCACCGGCGCATCGGCCGCCGCCGCGCCCGGTCGCATCGCGCATGCGAATGCGTCGCCGCCGCGGTCCGGCGTGTTCAGCGGCGAATCGGCCAGCACGGCCGGCACCGACAGGCGGCCGCTGTTCACGAGCTTGCGCGCGAATTCGCAATCGCGCGCAAGCTTCAGCGTCGCGTCGCGGAACACGCGCGACACCGGGCTTTTCGGCGTGATGAAATCGGTCGAGCGCGTCGAGTTGCGAATGTTCTCGTCGGCCGCGAACTCGCGTTCGCTCGCGTACGTATCGAGCAGGCGGTCGGCCGAGCGGCCGTCGAGCACGAGCTTCAGCTTCCACGCGAGGTTGTCCGCATCCTGCACGCCGCTGTTCGCGCCGCGCGCGCCGAACGGCGACACGCCGTGCGCGGAATCACCCGCGAACAGCACGCGGCCGTGACGAAACGACTCCATCCGCTGGCAGCGGAACGTGTAGACGCTCACCCATTCGAGCTCGAACTCGGCGTCCGGCCCGAGCAGCGCGCGCACGCGCGGGATCACGCGCTCCGACTGCTTCTCGGCGACGGGATCGGCGTCCCAGCCGAGCTGGAAGTCGATGCGCCATACGTTGTCGGGCTGGCGGTGCAGCAGCACCGACTGGTTCGGGTGGAACGGCGGATCGAACCAGAACCAGCGCTCGGTCGGAAACTCCGCCTTCATCTTCACGTCGGCGATCAGGAAGCGGTCCTTGAACGTACGGCCGTGGCTTTCGAGGCCCATCATCGTGCGCATCGGGCTGCGCGAGCCGTCGGCCGCGATCACGTATTGCGCACGCAGCGTCGCGGCGCCGTCCGGCGTCTCGATCGTCAGCACCGCATGCTCGGCCGACTGCTCGACGCCCGTCACCTTGTGCTTCCAGCGGATGTCGATGTTCGGCAGCTCGAACGCGCGATCGGCCAGATAGCCTTCGACGTAGTACTGCTGCAGGTTGATGAACGCGGGGCGTGCATGCCCTTCCTCGGGCAGCAGGTCGAATGCGTAAAGCTGTTCGTCCTGCAGGAACACCTTGCCGACGTGCCAGCTCACGCCCTTGTCGACGAAGCGCTCGCCGCAGCCGAGCCGGTCGAAGATCTCGAGCGTGCGCTTCGCGAAGCAGATCGCGCGCGAGCCGGTGGACAGCGTGTCGTCGTCGTCGAGCAGCACGACAGGCACACCCTGCTGCGCGAGGTCGATCGCGGCCGACAGGCCCACCGGGCCCGCGCCGACGACGATCACCGGGTGAACGGCCGCGTCATGCGCGCGCGGACGGTACTCGAACTTCAGCGTCTGGTAATCGATGCTCATGGTCGCCATCCGCGCCTCAACCCTGCCGTGCGCGCGCCGGCGCGCCCGTCATTCCGCCCGTCACCTGCCGGCGCTCCCGCCCGCCTTTCCTGTCAACCGCCACGTCTCGCTCCTTGCTTCCCGTTGATTCGCGAACGGCGCCGTCGAGCGGCGCCCGAATGCCGCATTTCTTGATCGGCGACAAATCCTGGATTTACGAATAGTAAAACCAATTACGAATAGTGAAATAAACGTAAACCCTAGCCGCCGGTTCGAGGACGGGATAACCATATGAGCGAAACGCCGAGCCGAGCGTGGCGCGCGCTGCTAATATCGAGATACGAGGCGGCCCGTTCGGCCGCCGTTTTTCCTTCTTACGCCGATGATTCCGCCCACCATTCCCGAGCTGGTCGCCCGTGCCGGGCAACTGCCGTATCTGCGGGATCACCTCGCGCTTGCCGAAGGCGGCACCGCGAGCGCGAATCTGCCCGAGCGCACGCTCGGCAGCGCCTACGAACCGATCTACGACGTGACGATGCCCGGCGCGCCGCAATCGACGTCGTTCACCGACGCGATCGAGCGCTACGGCGACGAACTCGGCTTCCAGGCTGTCACGGTCGTCACGGGCGCCGCGCACGATCCGGTCGACTCGGCCGTCGACGACCAGACACTCGTCGCGATCGACCGCCTGTCGCGCGCGCTGCACGCGATCAACTTCTTCGGCGCGCAGCGCCACGGGCTGCTGTTCCTGCGCGTGCACGAACGGCTGCTCAAGAGCGTGAAGTACGACCACGGCAAGCATTTCTCGTCGGTGCTGCAGCGCTTCGGGCTGCCGACCGAGCGGATCGTGATCGAGCTGCCAGCGGTCGCGGTCGCGCACAAGACCTTCCTCGGCTACCTGACGCGCAGCTACCAGCATCACGGCTTCAAGGTCGCGGACAAGCTGCCCGATCCGGGCCGCATCCTCGCGGTCGAATCGGAGATGGCGCGGCCCGACTACATCAAGATGGATGCGGGCATCGCGTTGCGCGACGGGATGGTCAAGGCGCTCGTCGCGTATGCGCAGCGCGTGCGGATTCCGCTGATCTTCGACGGCGTCGTCGACGAGACGCAGTGCGAGCTGCTGCGCCAGCACGACGTGCGGTTCATGCAGGGGCCCGCGTTCGCGAAGGTCGTGACGGCCTGAACGGATGGGGCGGCAGGCGCGCGCGGAGAGCCGCGCGCCGCATGCCGGATGCGGGTGTCGTGCTGCTGCGGGATGGGACGATCGGGTCGCCTGGCGCGACCCGCTGCCCGACGCCTGCCCGTCGGTGCCGATGGTTACCGCTTACGCTCGTCCGCCATCGTCGTACTTGGGCAGATCGTCGTCGATCTCGATGCCCGGGAAACGATCCCCATACCAGACGTGCCACGCCGGACGCAGCCGCGACGGCTCGTCGAGCGTCGCATAATTGATTTCGACCGTTTTCGGCGCGTCGCCAAGCCGGTATTCGAGCTGCGCGCCGCAACGGCCGCAGAAGCGCCGCTCGCCCCACGCGCTCGACGCGTAGACGGTCGGCTCGCCCTGCAGGTATTCGAACGCGTCGATCGGCACCGATGCCGATGCGACGACCGCCGCGCCGGTCGTGCGCTGACAGAGCCGGCAGTGGCAGAAGCCGGCGTCGGTCGGAACGTGGGCGATACGGTAGCGGATCGCGCCGCACGCGCATCCGCCTTCCATCGTTTCTGGGTGGAACATCGCGAACCTCGTCGTCGGGAAGCCGGCGAACGATGATGAGCGCGGTTCGACCGCAGCACAAGAGACGGCGGCAGCGCCGTCATCGGCTCTCACCGACACCGGAGACGAAACCGCTGCGGCGCGACGGCGATAGCCGCGCGCCGCGTTGCTCACGCCGTCTGCCCGAGCCGCTGCGCGAGCGCCTTCAGCTTCGGCCCGACCTGCGTACGGAACACGTCCTCGTCCATCGACGATGCGGGGCCGCTGCAGCTCAGGATCAGCCAGCGTCCCTCGCGCGGCTCGCGAAACGGCACGGCCGCCGCGTTCACGTCCATATGCCATGCACGGAACGAATAGCAGCAACCGCCCGCCGAGAACTCGGCCACCGCATGCTGTGCGGCGGCGACGAGCGCATCGGCGTCGGCCGCGCCGCCGGCCGCGCGATGCAGTTCCGCATAAAGCGCGCGGCGCACGTCCTCCGGCTGCACGGCCAGGTACGCGCGCCCCATCGAACTCGTCAGCATCGACAGCCGCGAACCGGGCGCGAGCCCGAGCGTCAGCGCGGTCTCGCTGCGGATCGTCTCCAGATAGATCATGTCGAGCCCGTCGCGGCAGCCGAGCGATACGGCCGCGCCGATCTCGCGCGCGAGCGCCTGCATGTGCGGCCGCGCGAGGTCGATCGTCCCCGAGCCCGACAGCAGCGCGTAGCCGAGCGACAGCACGCCGGCGTCGAGCGCATACTTTCCGAGCGTCTCGTCGTAGCGCAGATAGCCGAGCACGGTCAGCGTATAGGCGAGCCGGTTCACGGTCGCCTTCGGCAGCCCCGTGCGCTCCGCGAAGTCGCGGTTGCCGAGCATCGTCTCGCCGGGCCGGAATGCGCGCAGCAGGTCGAGCCCGCGCGCGAGCGCGACGACGAACTTGCGTTCGTCGATCGTGGTTTCGTCGATGGTTGAAAGTGTCATCTGGTGCTACACTGGGTTCGATTTGCAAAACATTGTTCCGCACAGCGGAACTTCAGTCAAGCGATCATTTGGCATGAGCCCGATCAAACCGGGGACGACCGCAAAGCATGGGGTCTGCGCAAGCGCTGAAGCGCTAACGCGGACCGACAGGAGATGAGACGATGAGTGCTGCAACTTTTCATTGGGACGATCCGCTGCTGCTCGACCAGCAACTGACCGAGGAAGAGCGGATGGTGCGCGACGCCGCGCAGGCTTACGCGCAGGACAAGCTCGCGCCGCGCGTCACCGAAGCGTTCCGCCACGAACGCACCGACGCAGCCATCTTCCGCGAGATGGGCGAAGTCGGCCTGCTCGGGCCGACGATTCCGGAGGAATACGGCGGCCCCGGCCTCAATTACGTGAGCTACGGGCTGATCGCGCGCGAAGTCGAGCGCGTCGATTCGGGCTACCGGTCGATGATGTCCGTGCAGTCGTCGCTCGTGATGGTGCCGATTCACGAATTCGGCTCGGACGCTCAGAAGCAGAAATACCTGCCGAAGCTCGCGACCGGCGAATGGATCGGCTGCTTCGGGCTGACCGAGCCGAACCACGGCTCCGATCCGGGCAGCATGGTCACGCGCGCGAAGAAGGTGCCCGGCGGCTACTCGCTGTCCGGCGCGAAGATGTGGATCACGAATTCGCCGATCGCCGACGTGTTCGTCGTGTGGGCGAAGCTCGAAGAGAACGGCAAGGACGCGATCCGCGGCTTCATCCTCGAGAAGGGCTGGAAAGGCCTGTCCGCGCCCGCGATCCACGGCAAGGTCGGGCTGCGCGCGTCGATCACCGGCGAGATCGTCCTCGACGAGGTGTTCGTACCAGAAGAGAACCTGATGCCGAACGTGAGCGGCCTGCGCGGCCCGTTCACATGCCTGAACTCGGCGCGCTTCGGGATCGCATGGGGCGCGCTCGGCGCCGCCGAATCGTGCTGGCACACCGCGCGCCAGTACGTGCTCGACCGCCAGCAGTTCGGCCGGCCGCTCGCCGCGAACCAGTTGATCCAGAAGAAACTCGCCGACATGCAGACCGAAATCACGCTCGGCCTGCAAGGCGTGCTGCGCCTCGGCCGGATGAAGGACGAAGGCACGGCGGCCGTCGAGATCACGTCGATCATGAAGCGCAATTCGTGCGGCAAGTCGCTCGACATCGCGCGGCTCGCGCGCGACATGCTCGGCGGCAACGGCATCTCCGACGAATTCGGCGTCGCGCGCCACCTCGTGAACCTCGAAGTGGTCAACACGTACGAAGGCACGCACGACATCCATGCGCTGATCCTCGGCCGCGCGCAGACAGGCATCCAGGCATTCTTCTGATCGTCCGGATGCGGCGCGCCCGGCAGCGATGCAGCGTACGCGCAAAAAGATACGGCCCGCCCGGCATGACTGCCGGGCGGGCCGTTTTTCATCCGATATCGGATCCGCGGACCGGGCCGCCGGCCCGGTACCGCGTTCACGCGCCGATGCTTACTTGTTCGGCTGCGGCGTGAGGCGCAGATACGGACGCACCGCGTTGAAGCCCTTCGGGAACCGCTTCTTCAGCTCTTCCGGATCCTGCAGCGACGGCACGATCACGACGTCGTCACCATCCTTCCAGTTGCCGGGCGTCGCGACCTTGTAGTTGTCGGTCAGTTGCAGCGAGTCGATCACGCGCAGCACTTCGTCGAAGTTGCGGCCCGTGCTGGCCGGATAGGTGATGGTGAGCCGCACCTTCTTGTTCGGGTCGATCACGAACAGCGAGCGCACCGTCAGCGTTTCGTTCGCGTTCGGATGGATCATGTCGTACAACTGCGAAACCTTGCGGTCCGCATCGGCGATGATCGGAAAGCCGACGACCGTCGACTGCGTTTCATTGATGTCGTTGATCCAGCCCTTGTGCGATTCGACGCCGTCGACCGACAGCGCGATCACCTTCACGTTGCGTTTCTCGAATTCGCCCTTCAGTTTCGAGGTCAGTCCGAGTTCCGTCGTGCACACCGGCGTGTAGTCGGCCGGGTGGGAGAACAGGACGCCCCAGCTGTCGCCGAGCCACTCGTGAAACTTGATGGGCCCCAGGCTCGATTCCTGCTCGAAATCCGGTGCGATGTCGCCAAGACGCAGACTCATGATGTTCCCTCCTCGAACGATGCTGGTTGAAACCGCGCGCCGTATGGCGCGGGACAGTCCATCAGCTTACGGGAAGCAATGGGCCGTGCGAACGATTATTCCGTTTGATATTCATACTTTTTTGTCATTTTTACGCGGTGTTGCGGCAAGACGGCCGGCCACGTGGGAAACTTTTCAGCGGTTTGCCGCCCTGCTGATAATTACAAATCGTTTACCATGCGGTCTTGCACTGCCGCCGTACGTCTTCCCGGCTCGCCAGCAGGCAGGCGT
The DNA here is from genome assembly GCF_047978125.1 of Burkholderia sp. LFS061. Lineage (NCBI taxonomy): Bacteria > Pseudomonadati > Pseudomonadota > Betaproteobacteria > Burkholderiales > Burkholderiaceae > Burkholderia > Burkholderia sp. LFS061. Next base: position 63,093 of record NZ_JBFPFS010000021.1, read on the forward strand.
TTCGCTACGATGTGAACCTGCAGCATGACAGCACGAAGGGAGTTGCAATGTCGGAAATCAACAAGGAGAAACTGATGTCGGATATCAAAACCGTTCTCGCGGACGCCGAAGACCTGCTCAAGCAAGCCGCCAGCAGCACGGGCGACCGTGCGGCCGAGTTGCGCGAGAAAGCCATGTCGCGCCTGAAGCAGGCCAAGGACAAGGCCGCCGACGTCCAGGTCGTGGTCGTCGAGAAAGGCAAGAAGGCCGCTCGCGCGACCGACGATTACGTGCACGAGCATCCGTGGACGTCGATCGGCGTTGCAGCCGGCGTCGGCGTACTGATCGGTCTGCTGATCAACCGCAAGTAACGCGCGCTGCGCCGTTCCGCCCCGTGGGCCGCGTCGCGCGGCCCGCGGGCGTCGAAGCCGACCGGCGGTTGCCGCCGGCCGGCTTTGTCCTAGCTGCTCACTGCACGCGCAAGCACCTCACCCATGACGACAGACACCACCTCGCAGCCATCCGGCCAAGGACCGCTGCGCCGCCTCGTCGGCTCCGCGATCGGGCTTCTGCAAACGCGCCTCGAACTGGTGGGCATCGAGCTTGCCGAAGAGAAGGAACGCCTGATGGGCGTGCTGTTCCTCGGGCTCGCCGCAATGATGCTCGCGACGATGGCGCTCATGAGCCTGACCGTGCTCGTCGCGATCGCGTTCTGGGATACCTATCGCTGGCAATCGCTCGCAGCGATCACCGCGCTGTATGCCGCAGGCGGCATCGTGTGCGCGCTGAAAGCGCGCTCGGGCCTGCGCGATGCGCCGACCGTGTTCGAGGCGACGCTCGCCGAACTCGATAAAGACCGCGAACTGTTCCGCGGCAAGCCGTGAACGCAGTCGTGTTCCCCCTTCCCACCTACTTCGCCGACGCGCCATGAGCCAGAACGTCACGGGCAATGCACACCGCCCCCATTCGTCGCGATCGAACTGGAGCGCGTCGCAGCATCGCGCGCTCCGCAAGGAATTGCTGATCCTGCGATCCGAAGTCGAGCGGCTCGAACTCGCGGCGGCCGCCGGCGAAATGCGCCAGGCCGTCACGCGCTTCAGCTGGCTCAAGGTATTCATCCCCGGCCTTTCCGGCAGCAAGTTCAGCCAGTCCGCAAAAAACCTGAACGCGAGCCTCGGCCACCTCGTCAACCAGTATCCGATGCTGAGTTCGCTCGCATCGCTCGTGCTGGCGAAACCCGTTCGCTCGCTGCTGCGCGCGAGCGCGGGCCCCGCGCTGAAGTGGGGCACGCTCGGCTTCGCCGCATGGGAGGTCTACCGGATCTGGAAGCAGTCGCGCGACGAGCGCGAGCTCGACGCACACGACGACTGATACTCGGCGACCTGCGCGCACGGCCATGCGCCGTTGCGCGCCCTTCGTGCGAATTCAACGCACGCCCCAGCAAGCAGCGCCCTGTTCGTCGGCACCATCCCGTCGCGCATTGCCCTTCGTCCCGTCCGAACGCAGCGTGAAGGCGCCGCACGCATCGTCGTGCATCGGGCCCGTGTCGAGCGGGCTTGCTTCCAGCTCGTAGGTTACCGGCGAGTCGTCGCCGTCCGGCCGCCTGAGCGCCAATCGATAAACGGCCCGCCCGTCCGGCGGTGCCTGCGCGAGCGCGTCCGGCAATGCCGGCGGCGGTGCGCCGTCCAGCGTTTCGAGATATTGGGCTGCCCGATACAGCGCGGACACCGCCGACGCGCGGTGAACGCGCACGACATGCTCGCGATACGACGGGATGCCCCATCCGGCCAGCACCGCGACGATCGCGAGCACGATCATCAGCTCGAGCAGCGTGAATCCCGCCGATCGGTACACGGACGCGCGACCGTTCATCGAAGCCCCACCGCGACGCGCCGCCAGCGCAGCGCGACGATGCGTCCGTCACGTATTGCGACCTGGTGTTGCAGCCAGACGGCACTCGACACGTGCGCGCCGACGCCACGCGCGGTAACGACGTAAGCGCGGCCACCGGCCGGCCCTGCTCCGCGCCACGCCTCGATCAGGCATCGCGGCGGCTGTGCGGCCATCGGCCATCCGGCGAACGGCGCGAACGCTTCGGCGGCCGCCATCGCCGGCATGCGCCGCCACGCGTCGGGCTCCGTGTGCGATTCGCCGTCGTTCACGTAGGGCGCCGCGCCGCGAAGCAATCGCGCGGTACACGCCGCAAGCGCGGCATCGGCCGCACGGAATGCGATCAACCGATCCGACAACGCACGCGTGCGGCGCGATTCCGTCAGCGCGGCTTCGAACCATGTGCCTGTCAGTGCTGCAACGGCGGCACCAACCGCGATCACTGCGGGCAATGCAAGGCCCGCGTCGCGACGCCAATCGCGACCGGCTGACCGGAAACGTATGCGCGGCTCGCGCCGGTTCGTTGCCACGGCTCTCGTGCGCACGCCCTGCCGCAGTTCGTCACCGTTCGCCACAATGTGCCCGGGCAGGTTGCCTGCCGCAACACATCGCGATATCTCCCGCGCGTACCTTCCTGCTTCGCTCATCGCAACACCTCGCGTGCGTGCGTTGCGTCGCGCAACGTATCGTCGAATGCGATCGCTGCATTCCTCAACGCGACGACACGATGCAGCGTCAAACGTGCACGGCCGTCCTGTGCAACCGCAGCTCGACCGTCGCAGTCGACGTGGCGGGCCGGCTCGCGCATCGGTTCGCCGCGCGCCCGCACGCAGACATGCACGGCCACGACATTGCGCCAGTCGTCGACACGCATCGCATCGGCATCGACGAACTGCATGCCGCCGCGACGAAGATAGCGCGCACGCAACTGATCGATGCCCGACACGACCGGCTGTGGCGTGCCTGGACGGCCGTTTCCTTCGCAGTACAGTTCGGGCTCGCCGGTCGACGGACTGACGTGCGCATCGAAGCGGTTCTCCACCGGTGCCCGTTCGCCGGACACGCCGACACCCTGCCCGAGACAATCCGACACCTGGCCGCTCGCCGTCGGCCACGTCGACACGGCATCGCCGACATATCGGATCAGCAGTGCGTCCGACGAAGCGCTCGCAGGCTCGCACCGTACCTGCGCACCGTCGCCGCGCACGCGCGCCATCGAACAGCCGAATACCGGCGGCAACGATGACGCGCGTTCTGCATCGAGCGGCCGGAATCCTGCCATCTGGAGCTGCTCGCCGATCAGCATCAGCGCGGTGCCGGCTGCATCGCGCATCCGGAACCCGTCTTCCGCGCGCCGCTGCGCAACGCGCTGCGCGTGGTACAGCGCACCGGCCGCCGCGAGCACGAGGAGGCCGATGGTCATCGCGATCAGCACTTCGAGCAGCGTATGCGCACGCATGCGGCGATCAGCGTTCATCTGCACCAGCCTCCCGAAACGGAATCCGGACGCAAGACGGCGGCTGCGCCGACGCACCTGCAACTTCGCATCGCGGCGAAACCGCGGCATTGCCGCCTCTCCAGCCGACAATCGCGTACCGGACGCCGGCCGGCCCGTCGTCGAGCGTCATCGCACCGCCGGGCAACGATGCAGCCACCAGCGCCGCGAGACCGTCGTCGGCTCCTGCGCCGGCGCGCGGGCGCTCGATACGCGCATCGGCCAGCCACAGCGCGCGTTCACGCCAGATCGTCGCCCGCTGCGTGCGCGCCATCGCGAGCTGGCTGCCGGCCACCGCCAGCATCACGGTCGCGAGCAGCGCGACGGCCAGCATCGCCTCGATCAGCGACGTGCCGTGCATTGCGTTGCGCATGGTCATCACCCCGCGTCGCAACGGCCGGCGACAACGCGCGCGCGGCCGCCCGCCGCAATCCGCACGCAACGCGAAGCGCGTGCGTCGTCGGCTCCGGACGGGTCGCGGCGCGGACGCAATTCGAAACGCCGGATTCCGCCGATCGCCTGGCCTACCGGCGGCGCGAAAGCCAGATCATGCGCGGCGCCCGCGACGGCCACTTCGGCATCGCGCGGATAGCGCCGCAGCACGCGCGACTGCCCGTCGAATTGCCCGCTGACGAGCCAGTCGCACGACCATTCGGCCGGATCGCACCGCTCGCCGGCACGCAGGCAAACACCGTCGCTCCCGGCCCGGCACAGCGTGACGCGCACGCCGAGACGCGTCGCCTCGGTACGCGCAAACGACAGCGCCCCGAGCAACGCAAGCGAGCGCGCATCCACGCGTTCGCGCATGCGCCACTGCTCGAACGCGGGTGCCGCATAGAGTGCAAGCCCGGCCGCCAGCGCGATAACGACCATCAGTTCGACGAGCGTGAACCCGCCCGAGCGTCGCACCACGCTTTTCAAGGATGGATAACGCAGTCCCATCGCAGTCGTCCTCCGCCAAGATGATGCGACGACTGTAGCGACACGTGCGGACGCACGCCATTTGCCGAACGGCTGACTGGCGACATGCGATCGCGACCGACACAATCGGCGCGAACTGAACCAACGGAGAGGATGATGAACGGACGCAGCGCGTCAGCGCTTACGCGGGGTCTTGGCGGGAGAGGCGCGACGGAACTCTTCGATCACGTCGGCAAATTCAGAAACGTCCTCGAACCGGCGATACACCGATGCGAAGCGGACATAGGCAATCGTATCGAGGCCGCGCAACTCGTTCATCACGAGTTCGCCGAGCTTCTCGCTACGCACTTCACGCTCGCCTGTCGCGAGCAGTTGATATTCGATGCGGGCGACCGCCGCATCGATCGCGTCGGCGGCAACCGGCCGCTTGCGCAGCGCGAGTTGCATGCTGGCGACGATCTTGCGGCGGTCGAATTCCGTGCGGCTGCCGTCCTTCTTCACGACGAACGGCAGGGACAGCTCGACCCGCTCGTACGTCGTGAAGCGCTTGTCGCAAGCCGAGCAGCGACGGCGCCGCCGAATCGCGGCGCCATCTTCGGACACGCGCGAATCAACGACCTGCGTGTCGTCATGCCGGCAGAACGGGCAGCGCATCGTCGATCAGCGATAGACCGGGAAACGCTTGGTCAGCTCGGCGACCTGCGCACGCACGCGCTCGATCGTCGCTGCATCTTCCGGGTTCTCCAGCACGTCGGCGATCAGGTTGCCCACCTGCTCCGCTTCCGCCGGCCCGAAGCCGCGCGTCGTCATCGCCGGCGAACCCAGGCGCACGCCACTCGTCACGAACGGCTTTTCCGGGTCGTTCGGGATCGCGTTCTTGTTCACCGTGATGTGCGCCGCGCCGAGCGCCGCTTCCGCTGCCTTGCCCGTGATGTTCTTCGCACGCAGGTCGACCAGCATCACGTGGCTTTCCGTACGGCCCGACACGATCCGCAGCCCGCGCTTCACCAGCGTTTCAGCCAGCACGCGCGCGTTCTCGACCACCTTTTCCTGGTACGCCTTGAACTCCGGCGACAGCGCTTCCTTGAACGCCACCGCCTTCGCCGCGATCACGTGCATCAGCGGGCCGCCCTGGATGCCCGGGAAGATCGCCGAGTTGATCGGCTTCTCGTACTCGGACTTCATCAGGATCACGCCGCCGCGCGGGCCGCGCAGGCTCTTGTGCGTCGTCGTCGTCACGAAATCGGCGTGCGGCACCGGGTTCGGGTACACGCCGGCCGCGATCAGGCCCGCGTAGTGCGCCATGTCGACCATCAGGTACGCGCCCACCGACTTCGCGATCTTCGCCAGGCGTTCGAAATCGATCTTCAGCGAGAACGCCGACGCGCCCGCGATGATCAGCTTCGGCTTGTGTTCCTGCGCGAGCTTCTCGGCCGCTTCGTAGTCGATGTCTTCGTTCTCGTTCAGGCCGTAGCTCACCACGTTGAACCACTTGCCCGACATGTTCACCGGCGAGCCGTGCGTCAGGTGGCCGCCGTGCGCGAGGCTCATGCCCATGATCGTGTCGCCCGGCTTGAGCATCGCGAAGAACACGCCCTGGTTCGCCTGCGAACCCGAGTTCGGCTGCACGTTCGCCGCTTCCGCGCCGAACAGCTGCTTCACGCGGTCGATCGCCAGCTGCTCGACCACGTCGACGTACTCGCAGCCGCCGTAGTAGCGCTTGCCCGGATAACCTTCCGCGTACTTGTTCGTGAGCTGCGAGCCCTGCGCGGCCATCACGGCCGGGCTCGTGTAGTTTTCCGACGCGATCAGCTCGATGTGATCTTCCTGGCGGCGGTTTTCCTGCTCGATCGCTGCAAAGACTTCGGGATCGACGTTCGCGATGGTGCTTTGGGCTCTGTCAAACATACGGTTTCCGTTAAGTGTGTACAGGTTGACCGGGGTGGCCGAGTACGGTGCGCTGCTGGCGGGACCAGCTCGACGTGGCGGAAGAATCCGGATGACGCGAGGCAGGACAGCCACCGGCGATGCACGCGACGGCGCACAACGGCTGCCCAGGCGAACGGCAAAAACGGCGCCCCGCGCTTCACGGTGGGATGCTCCACCTTGAACCCGAAGGGTTCTATCGCCAGTCACGCAGGGGTGATGAGCGCGTTAGTGTATTGGATGCGTCATGAATAGGCAACCGCACGGCAGCGCGCCGGGAGCAATTGGGGCCAGACTCTACGCGCCCGTGCCGAAACGCTTTGCCGCCTTGCCGCGGTGCGGCAATCTCAGTAGGCTTGCGGGATATCACCCGCTACTTTGTTATCGACCAGGAGCAGCAATGATCGTGTTCGTCACAGGCGCGTCCGCCGGCTTCGGCGCCGCCATCGCCCGTGCCTTCGTCAAAGGAGGCCATCGCGTCGTCGCGACCGCGCGTCGCAAGGATCGTCTCGACGCGCTCGCCGCCGAGCTCGGCGATGCCCTTCTGCCGCTCGAACTCGACGTGCGCGACCGCGCGGCCGTCGAAGCCGCGCCGGGCGCCCTTCCCGCCGAATTCGCGGCGCTCGACGTGCTCGTCAACAACGCCGGCCTCGCGCTTGGCGTCGAGCCGGCCCACAAGGCCAGCCTCGACGAATGGCAGACCATGATCGACACGAACTGCTCGGGCCTGGTGACCGTCACGCACGCGCTGCTGCCCGGCATGATCGAGCGCGGCCGCGGCCATATCTTCAATCTCGGTTCGGTTGCCGGAACCTATCCGTATCCGGGCGGGAACGTATACGGCGCAACCAAGGCTTTTGTCCGACAATTCAGCCTGAACCTGCGCGCCGACCTGATCGGCACGCCGTTGCGCGTGACCGACATCGAGCCGGGCCTGTGCGGCGGCACGGAATTCTCGAACGTCCGCTTCCGCGGCGACGACGCGAAGGCGGCGAACGTGTACCAGAACGTCCAGCCGCTCACGTCCGAGGACATCGCCGACACGATCTACTGGATCGCGACGCGCCCGGCACACGTGAACATCAACACGATCGAGATGATGCCGGTCGCCCAGGCACCGGCCGGCCTCACGATCCATCGCGGCTGACCCATCGCGCGCAGCCGCGGCCGGCCTCCGGCCGGCCCGCGGTGTGCCGCGTCGTACTACATTCCGTTACGAAACGGTTACGAATCCGGTTCCTGCGTTCCGGTAGAATGCGCGCCATGACTCAGCCTACCCGCTCCCCGGAAGGGCGTTCCGGCTTTACCTGGCCGGTGCGCGTGTACTACGAGGATACCGATGCAGGCGGCATCGTCTTCTATGCCAACTACCTGAAGTTCTTCGAGCGCGCCCGCACCGAGTGGCTTCGCGCATGCGGCATCGACCAGCGTCGGCTCGCCGACGATACCGGCGCGATCTTCATCGTCCGCAGCACGTCGCTCGACTACCGCGCACCGGCGCGACTCGACGACACGCTGGCGATCACGAGCCGGCCCGGACGCATCGGCCGCGCATCGGTGGAATTCACGCAGGAAGCCTGGTGTGGCGACACGCTGCTCGTGGCCGGACATATCCGCCTCGGCTGCGTCGACCGTAACGGTATCCGGCCCGCGGCCATCCCGCCGGCCGTGCTCGACGCGCTGCAACGCGGGCCCGTCATCGACGCCGGGCAGACTGTATTGTCAACGAAGCTCGCATGAGCGCCGTTTAGACAAAGCCTATGAACTTGCCTTCCTGATTCGATACTAAGCAAGGTTCGGCGCCAGGCTTGGCCGGCGCGCCGCGCCGCACGCATACCGGGCGCCCCGAAGGGACGTTACTCAAACCTCTATGAACACTTCTCAAGACCTGTCGATCATTTCCCTCGTCCTCAACGCGAGCGTGCTGGCCCAGGCCGTGATGGGGCTGCTGCTGCTGCTGTCGCTGATGTCGTGGACCTTCATCTTCCGCAAGTGGTTTGCGATCCGCCGCGCACGCGCGCAGACCGAACGCTTCGAGAGGGATTTCTGGTCGGGCGGCGACCTGCAGGCGCTGTACCAGAGTGCGGCCAACAACCGCCACACGATCGGCGCGCTCGAGCGGATCTTCGAATCGGGTATGCGCGAATTCCTGAAGGCGAAGGAAAAGCGCCTCAGCGATCCGGGCCTCGTGCTCGACGGTGCACGCCGCGCGATGCGCGCGTCGTTCCAGCGTGAAATGGACGTGCTCGAAGCGAACCTCGCGTTCCTCGCATCGGTCGGTTCGGTCAGCCCGTACATCGGCCTGTTCGGCACGGTCTGGGGGATCATGAACTCCTTCCGCGGCCTCGCGAACGTGCAGCAGGCCACGCTCGCGAACGTCGCGCCGGGCATCGCCGAGGCGCTCGTCGCCACCGCGATCGGCCTGTTCGCCGCGATTCCGGCGGTGGTCGCGTACAACCGCTACGCGCACGACATCGACCGCCTCGCGATCCGCTTCGAGACCTTCATCGAAGAGTTCTCGAACATCCTGCAGCGTCAGGCCCAGTAAGGAGCTCGCCATGGCAGGAAGTCCCATCCGATCCAGCATGCGCGGCGGCCGCTCGCGCCGCGCAATGGCCGACATCAACGTCGTGCCGTACATCGACGTGATGCTGGTGCTGCTCGTGATCTTCATGGTCACCGCACCGCTCGTCGCCCCGTCGATCATCAACCTGCCGACCGTCGGCAATGCCGCGCCGCAGGAGCAGACGCCGCCCGTCGTCGTCAACATCAAGGCCGACCGCACGATGAGCGTCAAGTACAAGGGCGACTCGGGCGCGACCCGGGAAGACACGATGACGAAGGCCGAGCTCGACAGCTTCATCTCGGCCCGTCAGGCCGATCATCCCGACCAGCCGGTCGTGATCGCGGCCGACAAGACCGTGCAGTACGATGCGGTCATGACCGTGATGTCGGATCTGAAGGCGCGCGGCGTCAAGCGCGTCGGCCTCCTCGTCAAATCGCAATGAACCGGCAGCAATCACTGCGCAGCACCGGCTATCCGCCTCGGCCACCTCGCGAGCGCGGCACCTGGCGTGCATTCGCGCTCGCCGCGCTGATGCACGTGCTGCTCGCGCTGTTTCTCTATCACGGCGTGCAGTGGCAGAACAGCACGCCGGCCGGCGCCGAAGCCGAGCTGTGGACCGAAGTGCCCGACGTCGCCGCGCCGCGGCCTGTCGTGACGCCGCCCGCGAAGGTCGCGCCGCCCCCTCCCCCGGTGCGTGACGAACAGGCCGACATCGCGCTGCAGCAGAAGAAGCGGCAGCAGGAAGCAGCCACGCGCGAAGCGCTGCTCGAGCAGCAGCGCCGCGCGCAGCAACTGAAGGCCCAGCAGGAAGAGGACGCCCGGCGCGCGCAACTTGCGGCGCAGCAGGCTGCCGCGCTCGCCGCGCAGAAGGCCGCGGAACGCGACAGGCAGAAGCAGGCCGACAAGCTCAAGCAACAGCAGCTCGCCGAGCAGCAGAAGCTCGAACAGCAGAAACTCCAGCAGCAAAAGCAGGCGCAGCTCGAAGCGCAGCAAGCGGCGAAGGCGAAGTCCGACGCGGCCGCGAAGGCGAAGGCGGAAGCCCAGGCCAAGGCGAAGGCCGAAGCCACGGCGCGCGCAAAGGCCGATGCGGCGGCGAAGGCGAAGCTCGACCGCGAACGCAGCGCGCGTCTTGCGCAGATGCAGGGCCTGTCCGGTGCCGGCGAAGGCGGCGGCGAAGGCCTCGCGAAGAGCGGCACGGGCACGGGCTCCGGCGGCAATGCCGCATCGCCCGGCTATGCCGACAAGGTGCGCCGCCGCGTCAAGCCGAACATCGTTTGGGGCGGCGAGCGAGCAGGCCTGACCACCGTCGTCAAGATTCGGTGCACGCCGTCCGGTGACGTATTGAGCGCATCGGTCTCCCGCTCCAGCGGGAATTCGGGGTGGGATCAAGCCGTGGTCAATGCGATCCAGGCATCGGTCCCGTTGCCGCCCGATTCTAACGGTCGTACCCCGTCGGACATTACGATTACCTTCAAGGCGGCGGAGTGAAAGGAAATACGCTTACACTCCGGGCGTCGCTGTCGGACGGGAACGAATCGGGTATTTTTACTGTCTCTCTGCGGTTGCGCAGCGATCCAAGTCATACGGGAAGCAAGAAGCATGAGTTTGATGACAAAACTAGGTTTCAGGGCACTCGTGGCCTCGTGTCTGATTGCGGCGGGCAGCGCCGCTAACGCCCAGGTCAACGTGCTGATCACCGGTGTCGGTTCGACCCAGTTCCCCATTGCCACAGCGAATTTCGCGAATGAGGCAGGCCTGCCGCAGCAGGTCACGTCGATCGTCCGCGCCGACCTCGCCCGCAGCGGCAAATTCACCAACATCGACGCGGGCAGCACGCCCGTGCCCGAGACCGCCTCGGTCGATCTCGGCGCATGGAAGGCCAAGGGCGCGAATGCGTTCGTCGCCGGCAGCGTGAACCGCGACGCGAACGGCCAGTACAAGGTCAACTTCATCCTGTACGACACCGTGAAGCAGCAAAGCCTCGGCGGCCTGTCGCTGACGGCCACCGACACCACGCTGCGCACGGCCGGCCACAAGATTGCCGACTACATCTACCAGAAGCTGCTCGGCGTGCGCGGCGTGTTCGCCACGCGCCTGTCGTACGTGATCAAGACCGGTAATCGCTACCAGCTGCAGATCTCGGATTCGGACGGCCAGAACGCGCGCATCGCACTGTCGAGCACCGAGCCGATCATCTCGCCGGCCTGGTCGCCGAGCGGCACGAAGGTCGCGTACGTGTCGTTCGAGCGCAAGAAGCCGATCGTCTACATCCATGACCTGCCGACCGGCCGCCGCTACATGGTCTCGGACCAGAAGGGCAACAACAGCGCACCGGCATGGTCGCCGGACAGCAACACGCTCGCCGTCGCGCTGTCGCTGACCGGCAACACGCAAATCTATACGGTCAATGCGAACGGCGGCGGCCTGCGCCGTCTCACGCAGAGCAGCTCGATCGACACCGAGCCGTACTACTCGCCGGACGGCCGCTGGATCTACTTCACGAGCGATCGCGGCGGCGCGCCGCAGATCTACCGGATGCCGGCACAGGGCGAAAGTGCCGGTGCCGCGCAGCGCGTGACCTTTACCGGCAGCTACAACACGAGCCCGCGTGTGAGCCCGGACGGCAAGCTGCTCGCCTACATCTCCCGCACCGGTGGGGGCTTCAAGCTGTATGTTCAGGATCTGCAATCCGGAGCGGCGAACGCCATCACGAATACGAATCACGACGAATCGCCGAGCTTCGCGGCAAACGGCCAGTACCTTCTGTACGCTACCCAGTCGGGTGGTCGCAACGTTCTGGCTGCAGTGCCCTCCGACGGCAGCGCGCCGCCACAGATCCTGTCCGTCCAGGGCGGCTCCGTTCGTGAGCCGTCCTGGGGGCCCTTCATGCAATGACCACAAGGAGAGTAACCATGATGTCGAATAAAGCTCGTCTGGCTCTGGCCGTGATGATGATCAGCGCGCTCGCAGCGTGCAAATCGGGCGTGAAGCTCGACGACAAGGCAAACGCGGGTGCAGTCAGCACGCAACCGAGCGCCGACAACGTCGCGCAAGTGAACGTCGATCCGCTGAACGACCCGAACAGCCCGCTCGCGAAGCGCAGCATCTACTTCGACTTCGACAGCTATTCGGTGAAGGACGAGTACCAGCCGCTGATGCAGCAGCACGCTCAGTACCTGAAGAGCCATCCGCAGCGCCACGTGCTGATCCAGGGCAACACCGACGAACGCGGCACGAGCGAGTACAACCTCGCACTGGGCCAGAAGCGTGCGGAAGCCGTCCGCCGCGCGATGGCGCTGCTCGGCGTGAACGATTCGCAGATGGAAGCCGTGAGCCTCGGCAAGGAAAAGCCGCAGGCAACGGGTCACGACGAAGCGTCGTGGGCGCAGAACCGTCGCGCCGACCTCGTCTACCAACAGTAAGTAACGGAAGAGTCGCCGTATGACGCATCGTGTATCCTGGCTGCGCGTTGCCGCAGCATTCTGCGTCGCCGGCGCGGCGTGGTCGGCCGCGCCGGCGCACGCCGGCGTGTTCGACGACAACGAAGCACGCCGCGCCGTGCTCGACCTGCGCAGCAAGACCGACAACCTGGCGAGCCAGTTGTCCGCCGCCCAGCGTACGATCCTCGATCAATCCGGCCGTCTCGACCAGTTGAACCAGCAGGTTGCGACGCTGCGCGGCGAGAACGAGGACCTGACGAACCGGCTGACGACGCTCGAGCGGCAGCAGAAGGAGTACTACCAGGATCTCGACGCGCGGCTCAAGAAATTCGAGCCGCAGCAGGCGACGATCGACGGTGTCGAAGGCACCGTGCAGCCGGGTGAAACGGATGCGCTCAACGCGGCGCAGCAGCAGTTCCGCAACGGCAACTTCAAGGCGGCGGCGGCGTCGTTCCGCAGCTTCATCGCGAAGTATCCGCAGAGCCCCCACCAGCCGACCGCGCAGTACTGGCTCGGCAACGCGCAATACGCGCTGCGCGACTACCGCGGTTCGACGGCGACGTGGCAAGGGATCGTCAGCAAGTACCCGCAACACCCGCGCGCGGCCGACGCTCTCGTGGCGATCGGTACGAACCAGCTCGAACAAGGCCAGAAGGCGGCCGCGAAGAAGACGTTCGAGCAGGTGGTGTCGCAGTACGCCGGGTCGAACGCGGCGCAGACGGCGCAGGGCAAGCTCGAAACGATCAAATAATTATCGCGGCGGATTGTTGACTCACCGAAAATCCGTCGCTATAATCTTTTGCTCTTTGGGTCGCAAGCAAGCCGCATCAGCTACAGCCTGAAGCCGTTTTCTCGTTCTCGAGCAGTTTTTGAGGACGTGGGGTGGTAACTCAGTTGGTTAGAGTATCTGACTTTTAATCAGAGAGTCGAGGGTTCGAGTCCCTCCCACCCTACCATCTATCTTTTCGATAGTTGCAATTAAAGCCTCCCGCGCGGAGGCTTTTTTGCGTCTGCCTCTTGCCGTGTCGGGCTCGAATTCTCTACTTCGTATCCGATTGTGTACGCAAGCATCCGGCATCCTCGCCCACCGTCGCCCCGGCGTATACAACCGCATAATCCCCGCTCGCAAGTCAGCGCACGCTCACGTCGCGCAGCACCGCACCGTATCCCGCGTACAGATTGCCTTCACGCAACAACTGCCGCTGCGCGAGTTGTCGATGCACGACCGGCAGGTTATGGAACGGCATCCGCGTGTACAGGTGATGTTCGATATGGAAATGGATCGCGTGCGGACCGAACAGGAACGTCTGCCACGAACGCCGGACGATCGTGCGCGCGTTGCGGCTCTGGTCCTCGCAAGCCGGCAGCCCCGCGTGCTCGAAGATCGCGCGCACCTGCCCGGCGAGCGGCAACAGCGTGACGGACGGCACGATCCACAACCCGATGTACAGCAGCGGATGTCCGGCCAGCACGAGCGCGCCGAACAGCAAGCCGTTGCCGGCCAGCATCGACGCGACTTCCCATGCCGCATACGCACGCGATTTCCCGACCTTCGGCAACGCGTGCGCAAACTCCCCGCGCGCGAGCTTCACGACGCTCGTCACGTAGCCGATCCCGCATGCATACGCGAGCAGGCGGCCGATCAGCCGGCCGCGCGTCACCGGATAGTCGTGCACGCCGAACAGCAGCGCGACGGGATCGTCCGACTGCATCGGCGCGCGATGGTGCTTCAGATGGCCCGCACGATACGTGCGCAGCGACAGCCACAGCGGACCGGCTGCGAACAACTGACCCAGTACGTCGTTGACGAGCCGGTTCCGTGCCAGCAACCCGTGCGCGCCTTCGTGCATCATGACCGCGAGCGCAAGCTGGCTGCGCGCGATCACGATCGCCGCGAATGCGTATGCGAGCGGATGCGGAAACGCGATCGCCGTCGCGAACGCCCCGGCAATCATCAGCCAGTCGCCTGCCAGCGCCGCGCCGACACGCGGCGCGTTCACGCGAAACAGCTCGGGATCGGGCACAAACGACGCAAGCTCGGCGTTCGGCTCGGCGTGATGAACCTGGGCATCCGTCACGCGAGCCTCCTGCGCAGCGCACGCCGTTCGACCCACAGCGTGCCGACCATCGCGAGCGCGACACCGCCCAATACGTCGGCAACCGTATGCTGCTTGAGCGTGAGCGTCGACGCACAGATCAGCAGACCGATCGCTGTCGCAGCGAGCCGGCTCCGGCTCCGGTCCGTCAGCATCCGGCACGCGAGACACGTCACCGCGACATGCAGGCTCGGAAAACCGTTGGCCGCGAGATCGAGCTGCCACATGCGCGCGAGACGGTCGCGCACGAACGTATTGCCGATCTCCGCGACGTCGGGCCGCGGCACGGCTTCCGGAAACAGCAGGAAACAGACGACACCGAGCACGAACGCGATCAGCACGGCCTCCTTGAACGCGGCGAACGCACGCGGCCGCGCATATGCGGCAAGCGCAATCACGAACGGAAAGAAGCCGACATAGACGAACCACGACCATGCGATGAACGGAATCCGCGCGTCGATCGGCGTGGCGAACACGTAGCGCGGCGTGACGCTGCGCTCCAGCAGAAAGAAGATCGCGAGGCCCACGGCCATGCCGAACGTCGCGGCCAGCATCTGCCGGATATCGGGTCGGCGATCGTCACGCAGCAGCATCGTGTTCATCGCGGCGCCGGCGCTTCGCATCGGGGATTCGCATCGGCCGTCCGTGCATGCGGCCGCAGCGCGAGGAGGTGCGACGTCCACGCATCCACGCGCGCATGCGCATGCTCGCGGCCGGCGATCGTTCCCGCTCGCGTACCCGGATTGCGCATCAGGTCCGCTGCGGCCTGCCCGACCTCCTGCCGAAACGCGGCCGCATCGCCGCGCCACGTGACGATGCGATGCACGAGTTGCAGCCGTGCCGCGCGCGCGGCATTGCTCGCCTGCTCGGGCTGATCGGTCAGCACGAGCAGGATCGGGCGGCGATATACGCGCGCAATCGAAAGCGCGGCCGTTCCGGGTGCGGACACGATCAGCGGCGCGTGCGCGGCACGCATCGCCCAGTCGGTATCGACACCGGTCCAGCCGTCGCGCCCGGCGTAACCCTCACCCACGCGGTGCGCGGCGAGCCCCGCGTCGCGCATGCCGGCCGACAGCGCATCGGCGAGCGCGACATCGCGAAAATGCGGATTCAGATAAACGGCGGCGGCGGCCGGCTCCGAAGCCGGCAGTTCAGCGACGACCGGCACCGGCGTCGGCAACCGGCAATGCCCGCGCGATCGCTGCGCAGCGTCGGCCGCCTCGTATGCAAAGTCGTGTTCGATGCAGCACAGTGCCGAATCGATCTGCCAGTCGACGATCCGCGCAAATGCGCGCGCCAGCGCGCGCGGCAGCCGCGCGTCGAAATTCGCCGTCAGCGCACGGCGCAGACTGCCGCCGAACACGTGAACGATGCGGCGCCGCCAGCCCGGCATCGCGCCCATGAACAGCAGCGCCGGATGAAACGAGTCGTTGATCACTAGGTCGGCATCGCGAACGATCGCACGCAGCCGCGCGATGTCGCGCAGCATGCGCGTCGGCCTGAACATGTAATGCGCGACGTTGCGATCGGTCGCGTCGCGCAGCATGTTCTGCCGCGCGTCGAACTGAACCGCGTAGTGGCGGGACAGCACGGGAGCGTCGATGCCGAACGCGGACAGGAATGCCCGCCCCGCATCGGACGTCGTCAGCACGTCGACCTGCGCGCCGGCCGTGCGCAACGCATGGACGAGCAGTTGTGCGCGCATCAGGTGGCCGCGCGCGTCGGCCGTCGCGAGATAGACGATCCGCGGCATCATGCGCGCGGGCGAAGCGACTGGATCCAGCCGGCCGCGTACATCGCCAGCGCCCCCGTCACGCCGAAACCGGCGTCGATCGCGCGGATCTCGTCCAGCAGCGCGGCGAGATGCACCGCCTCGGACGGCGCGACGAGACGGCGCAGCGTGTCCGAACAGAGCCGGACGTGCCGCGTCTCGTCGGCGAGCACGCGCGCGAGCAGCGGATACAGCGGATGCGCGTCGCCGATCGTCGCGCAGTGGCGCGCCAGCACGCGCATCGCCATCTGTTCCGCGCACAGGCCCGTCGCATAGGCCGGCACAAGCACGCCTTGCGCGAAATGTGGTGCGTAGCGCTGCGCGAGCCGGCGCCATCGCATGATCTTGCGCCGGCTCAGCCAGTCGGGTTCGTGCGGTTTCGTCGATGGCGCCACGCCGCGCATGCGCAGCGCATCGGCAAACGCGGCCGCGTGGCGGCGCTCGTCCGCGAGATGCTGCTCGATCCGCGGCGCGAGCCAGTCCGGCGGCTGTCCGGCCCTGTCCTCGTGCAACGCGCACTCGGTCGCTTCTTCGCCGATCAGGTACATGCGCAGCATCCAGCGCTCGCCATGCGTGCTGCGA
Source organism: Burkholderia sp. LFS061 (assembly GCF_047978125.1). Lineage (NCBI taxonomy): Bacteria > Pseudomonadati > Pseudomonadota > Betaproteobacteria > Burkholderiales > Burkholderiaceae > Burkholderia > Burkholderia sp. LFS061. The sequence continues at coordinate 79,759 of NZ_JBFPFS010000021.1, forward strand.
TGAAGCTGCCGGATCGCCGCCCGCTTGATGCGATCGACGAGATACGCACGTACCCGCGCCGCGCCGTGCGGCACGGGCGCATCGAGACAGTCGAAGCGCTCGCCGTGCGTCGCCTGCGGCGATGCGGGCAGTTCGCCTGCCGCGGTCATGCCGGCACGCCCCGTGCCGACGCGGATTTCGTCGCGGATGCCGCAGCGGCAGCCGGATCGCGACGCCAGCCGAGAATCAGGCCGACGAAGCTTTCCTGCATGAACGCATGCGCGGACGCGGCCGCGCCCGCGAACGCCTCCTCGCGGCCGTTCACGCGCAGATAACCGTTGCCGTCGCGCGCACCGAATTCGATCCGGTCGTTCTTCCTGAAGCCGCGCTCGCGCACCTCCTTCAACAGCGCGCTGCCGTCGAGACCGAACAGGAACAGCTCGCGCTGCGCGACCCACACCGGAATGTGATTGCTCAGTGCATCGAAACGGATCGACCACGTGCCGGATGCAAGTGCGCGGTCGACGTCCGCATCGTGCGGTGCGTTCGACGTGAAGCTTGCTCGTGCGACCGGCTTCGTCAGGCCGCCGACGCCGAGCGCGATCGTGATGTCGTCGGCTGACGGCTGCTTCGGATCGGTCGCGCTCACCTTCACGAGATGCCGCGCGAGCCGCGATGCCAGCGACGGATGCGCGAACAGCGCGAGCGTTTCGTCCGGCGTGAGCACGTCGCGCTCGCCGCCGCCCTCCTTCACGCGCACGCGATACGGATCGATCCGGACATCGCTGAACTTGCCGTGCACCGGCGCATGGACGTACACGTCGCGATCCCATTTCGCACCGTCGCGACGCAGCAGCACGTGCACGCTCAACGGCACGCGCCGGCCGTCGCCGTCGACGCCCGTGCCCTGCAGCAGCACGTCGCCGAGCACGTCCTTCGTGCGGCGATTCGCGTCGCTCGAAAAGACGATCGCGTGCGCGTCGGTATCGATGCTCGCGTGAACGTCGGGCGCATCGAGCGCGACGCGATTGCAGTCCGTCGCGGCCGCGCTCGCGAACGGGCAGCCGCTTTGCGACGCGAAGTGGACGATCCGGCGCCCCGCGTGATCGTCCGGCAAGGCATGGGCGCCGGCGCTGGCGGCAAACAGGGCGAGGCAGGCAACACGGGCGGCGAATGAAGGCATAGTCGTCGTCGGGATGAATGCAGGGAGTCGGAGTGGCGGGGCCGCGGTGCGCGGCGCCGTTTCAATGACGGTGATAGGACAGCGCGTCGAGATCGCGCCGGGCCGATGCCCGTCCCGCGAGCCCGAAACCGCGTGCGAGCGCGCCGAGCGTATCGACGGCGGACGCGGCGATCGTGACGCCGACGGCTGCGAGATAGCGGACGGCGCCAAGCCGCGGCAGTTGCTGGCGATCGAGCGCGCGCAGGCTGTAGCCGAGCCGCATCGCCATCACGCAGAATGGGCCGAGCGGGCCGCTGCGGCCGAGCCACTGCCACTGGCGCGGCAGGTACGCGTTCACGAGATACGGCGTCAGCCCGACGCTGTCCTCGCCGCGCATCCAGCGCAGCTTCAGCGATTCGCGATGCGTGTCCGGCAGCCGATGCTCGGTATGCGCGGCCGGCGCGAACTCGACGGCCACGCCGGCCGCCTGCATCCGCAGCCCCATCACCTGGCAATGCGCGCGATAGACGCCGTCGAGCGGCTCGTAGCGGAATTGCGCGAACACGTCGCGCCGGAACGCGACGTTGTTCGCGTAAAAGTTGCGTGTCGCGCCGTCGCGCAGCGGGCTCGGGAAATACATGAAATCGATCGACGTCAGCGCGATGCCGAGCACGTTCGGCGCATAGCTGGTCCGCCCCGCCACCGCAGCGGGCACATCGCGCGCGAACGGTGCAAGCAGGTGCTCGAGCCAGTCGTCGGCTGGCCGGCAATCGGCATCGCCGAACACGACGATGTCGCAGCGAGCCGCGTCGACACGATCGAAGCCGTCGTTCTTCGCATCGTAGTAGCCGGTGCTCGCGCCGATCTCGACGAAGTCGATCTGGCGGCCGGCCAGCGCGACGATCTGCGCGCACGCATCGGCAGGCAGGCCGTCGTGCGTGATGATCCATTGCGCGAGTGCCGCGGGCGGCACGGTCTGCTTCGACAGCGCCGACACGAGGCGCTTCAGGCTGTCGACAGCCTGTGCGAGGCCGGCGCCGCCGCGCAGGTTGTTCGTCTCCAGCACGAGCGCGGCCTTCGCCGCAACGGCACGGGCGGCCAAGGCCGTGCTCGTGCACGATGCGGCTTCGGTGATGTCTGGCATCCTGAATATCTCCATCGTCATGCGCGACGGCATGGATGAAACGAAACGACGGGGAACCTGCGGCGCGCCGGCGAATGCGGGGCGCCGCAGGCGTCGTCGCGAAACGGGCAGCCTCGGCGGGCGCCCGTTCCGTGCACCGTCACTCCTGGGTGGACGGCTCGGCGTCGGTATAACGCGGCTTCGCGCTCTGTAGGTCGCGCGTGTTCTTCTGCACGGCCACCGCGCCGAACAGCGCGAGCACGAACGACATCGCGTAGAAGCCCTTCTCGCTCAGCTGCAGCGTTGCGTTGAAGAGGCCGACGACCAGCAGCGCGATCGACAGCAGCAGCGCGATCCAGCTGATGCCGTAGTAGATGCCGGTGACGGGGATGCCTTCCGCGCGATCGCGGACGCTTTTCTGCAGCGAGATCGCCGCATAGAGGCCGAACACCAGCACGGTGAAGTAGTAGCCCTTCTCGTTGAGCTGCATGCCGGCGTTCCAGAGCCCGATCAGGAATGCCGCGAAACCTGCGATCAGTGCGGCCCACGACGCGGCCACGAATGCGAACGACGGCTGCTGGGTGGTGGTCTGGTTCATTGCTTTGCCCTCTCTTTCTTCTTGTTCGAAATCGTTTTCGTTGAACTGCGTTTCGCGCATGGTAGCAGCTTTGGCGCGCGCCAAGACGGCCGCGCTTGCAGTCTTACATGCCGCGCTGCGCGCGCCGCCAGCGCCCGGGCGTCGTGCCGAGCACCGCTCGAAACGCCTTGCCGAAGGCCGCCTCGGATTGATAACCGACCGCCTGGCCGATCTCCGCCTGCCCACGCTGCGTATCCAGCAGCAGCGCGCACGCGTGCATCATCCGGATCTGCGCGACGAACGCGCCGACACTCATCCCGGCTTTCTCGCGGAAATGCCGTGCATAGGTCGCGCGCGACATCGCCGCTGCGTCGCCGAGCGACTCGACCGTCCACGGCTGCTCCGGCGCCTGCAGCACGGCCTGGACCGACGGGCCGAGCCGCGCATCGGCCGCGAGCGCGAGCCAGCCGGACGGCACGCGCGCGTCGCGGCCGTACGCGCTCAACGCATACGCGAGCAGCGCCTGGCCGAGCGCATTCACGATCGCGCCGGCGCCCGGCTGCACATTCGACGCCTCGGTGCGCAGCACGCTCGTCAGCAATTGCAGCGGCGCAAACCCCGACGCCTCGCGCAACCCGACGTGCAGCACCTGCGGCAGCGTGCGCATCAGCAGTTCGCCCGCGCCGCGCGCATAGACGAAACGTCCGCACAGCAGGTCCACGCTCGCACTGCCCGGTTCGGCCGGATCGAGATTCGACTTGACCGGGACCACCGCGCCGCCGGCGGCGTCCGGTTCGCGCAGCGGCGCGACCGGCCGCGACCGGCCGGCCCCCGCGTCGAGCAGGTCGTGCGCGCCGCCCGCGGGCAGCAGCACGAAATCGCCGTCGGCGAGCTGCAGCGTGCGCCCGTCGGCGGTACGCAGCCGGCACGTGCCGGCCAGCAGCAGGTGGAACGCCGCCTCGCCGGGTGGCAACGGGTCGTGCGGCATCGCGAACGGCCCGTCGAGCAGGCAGCGCACGTCGAGTTCGACATGGCTGCGGCCCAGCGACAACAGTTGACTCAATGCATCCATGAGACGATTGCGCTAAAAATTGACACTCTAGCGTATCGAAACCCTCAGCGCGAACGATCAGAATAGCCCTGCATCGCCCGAGATCGCGGCCCCCGCCGCCCTCCTCACCTCTACTCGAAAGGACGCATCATGCTGAACTGGAACGAATACCGGAAGGAACTCTCGACGCGCATCGGCGATATCGCCAAGCTGTCGCCCGATACGCTGGCCGGCTACCAGGCGCTGGCAGGGGCCGGCGCCAAGACGGGCCATCTCGACGCGAAAACGCGCGAGCTGATCGCGCTCGCGGTGGCCGTCACGACGCGCTGCGACGGCTGTATCGCCGTTCACACGGCCGAAGCGACAAAGCATGGCGCGACCAGGGAGGAAGTGGCGGAAGCGCTCGGCGTCGCGATTGCGCTGAATGCGGGCGCGGCGCTCGTCTATTCGGCGCGCGTGATGGACGCGCTCGGCAACTGAGCGTGACGGATACGGCGGCGCCGTCGCGGGCCGCCTCGCTGCGTGACGCCCGGCCGCCTGGCCGGGCGGTTGCGCATCGCGGATGCGGGTGCGGATGCGGATGCGGATGCGGATGCGTTACGTATGAGTATCGGCAGCGCGCTTGCACGGACAACCGTGCCGGCAGGCCGCAGACGCGGCCGCGCGGCGAAGTCGGCTACCATGCGCGAACGATTCATCGTGAGGGAGCGCTCCATGTGCCGCTGGCTCGCCTATACGGGCAATCCGATCCATCTCGAGACCGTGCTGTTCCGCGCGAAGCATTCGCTGATCGACCAGAGCCTGCATTCGGAGCTCGGCGCCACGACCACCAATGGCGACGGTTTCGGCATCGGCTGGTACGGGCACCCCGACGAACTGCCGTTCCGCTATCGCTCCGTGCATCCCGCGTGGAACGACCGCAACCTGCGCGAAGCCGCGCGCGCGATCCGCTCGCGGATGTTCATCGCGCATATCCGCGCGGCGACCGAAACGCCCGTGCAGGAAACCAACTGTCACCCGTTCCGCCACGGCCGCTGGCTGTTCGCGCACAACGGGCTGATCCGCGGCTTCCACAAGCTGCGCCGCGACCTGACGATGAAGGTCGATCCAGCACTGTTCCCGACGCTCGAAGGCTCGACCGATTCCGAGCTGATGTTCCGCCTCGCGCTGACGTACGGCCTTGAGCAGACGCCGCTGCAGGCGCTCGAACAGATGGCCGGCGTGGTCGAGGAAACCGCCGCGCGGCATCGCGTGGCCGACCCGCTCAACATGACGGTCTGCGCGACCGACGGCGAACGGATCATCGCGGTGCGCTACTCGAGCGAACGGCAATCGCGTTCGCTGTTCCACAGCACGTCGTTCAAGCACCTGCACGAGCTGTATCCGCATGACCCGCGCATCGCCGAAGTCGGCGACGACGCGTTCATGGTCGTGTCCGAGCCGCTCGTCGACCTGCGCGGCGCGTGGGAGGAAGTGCCGGAGGGCATGGCAATCGTCGCGCACGGGGCGGACGTGCAGCAGCGGCCGTTCGGGCCGCGGCAAAAGTAGCGGCCGCAGGCGTGCGCGTCGTCAGGCGCGGTACGCGAACCGCAAAGAGAGATAAAGAGAATCGTTGCGGATCGACGCGTCAGGCAAGCGTTGACCAACGCGCCAACCACCAGGCCCGTTGCCTCATGGCGCCGCGTCGGCTATAAAGGGCCCATCGATCGAGCCCCCTTACGTTCGATCTTCACCCTTTCCCTTCCCACTCCCGGAGACTTCATGCCCGATCTCGCCACCGCCCAGCAATTCCTGATGACCCGCGGCCTCGACTTCGGCCTCAACCTCCTCGCCGCGCTCGTATTGTGGTTCATCGGCCGCTGGGCGATCCGCATCGGCACGCGCCTGCTCGGCAAGGTCGTACGCCGCAGCGGCAAGGTCGACCCGACGCTCACCGACTACCTGACCTCCGTCGTCGGCGTGCTGCTGACGATCCTGCTGATCCTCGCGATCCTGCAGATCTTCGGCGTGCAGACGACCTCGTTCGCCGCGCTGCTCGCCGGCCTCGGCCTCGCGATCGGCACGGCCTGGGGCGGCCTGCTCGCGCACTTCGCCGCCGGCGTGTTCATGCAGGTGCTGCGCCCGTTCAAGATCGGCGACGTGATCAGCGCAGGCGGCGTCACGGGCACGGTGAAGGAGCTCGGCCTGTTCGGCACGACGATCGTCACCGCCGACAACATCGTGACGATCGTCGGCAACAACAAGATCTTCTCGGACAACATCGCGAACTACAGCGCGACGTCGCACCGCCGCGTCGACCTGACCGCGAAGATCGCGAACGGCGTCGACGCAGTCGACGCGATCAACCGCCTGAAGACGTCGATCCAGCAGATCCCGAACGTGCTGACCAATCCGGCACCGGACGTCGGCGTGCTGCAGTTCACGCCGGAAGGCCCGCTGCTGTTCGTGCGCCCGTCCACGGCGCCCGAGAACTACTGGCAGGTGTACTGCGATACCAACCGCGTGATCATCGAGACGTTCCGCGACGCGCAATACCCGACGCCCGAAACGCCGCTCTCGCATCGCAACGCGTAACGGCGGCGCCGGACGAAAAAAAGCGTGGCAACCGCCACGCTTTTTTATTGCTCGGAACAGGAGCTGAAGCGCGCCAGCTCAGCGCCCGCCCGTCCCCCGCGCTTTGTCCGACTGCCGCCCGCGCACGAGCTTCCATACCGCGCCGAGCGCGACCGGCACGATCGCCGCGCCGATGCCCACCAGCACGATCACGTTCAGGTACTGGCGGACGAACGGGATGTTGCCGAAGAAATAGCCGAGCAGCACGAGCAGCAGCACCCAGACCAGCGCGCCGACCACGTTGAAGAGCTGGAAGCGCGTGGCGCTCATCGACGACGCACCCGCGACGAACGGCGCGAACGTACGCACGACCGGGATGAAGCGCGCGAGCACGATCGTCTTGCCGCCGTGCTTGTCGTAGAACGAGTGGGTCTTCTGCAGCGCGGCGCGATCGAGGAAGCGCTCGAGCACCGGGATATGGGTATTGAATACCTTCGGGCCGACCCAGCGGCCGATCAGGTAGTTCACGGTGTTGCCGGAGATCGCCGCGACGAGCAGCAGCACGATCAGCGCGCCGACGTTCATTTCGCCTGTCGCCGCGAACGCGCCGCCGATGAACAGCAGCGAATCGCCGGGCAGGAACGGGAACACGACGAGCCCCGTCTCGCAGAACACGATCAGGAACAGAACGAGGTAGACCCATGCGCCGTACTGCCGGATGAAATCGCCGAGGAATGCGTCGATATGCAGGACAAGGTTGACGAAATGAAGCAGCGTATCCAAATGCGATTCCTCGAAGGCGAAAGGGCGAAAGGACCGGAATGGTCGGAAAAGGCGGAAGCACCCGCCGGCCAAGGCGGCGCGCGCGACGGAGCCATCATACCGAAACTACCTTAAGGCTCCGTGAAAAAACGTAACTGCCGGCCGCCCCGGCACGCATCCGCCGCCTCGCTATAATTCGGCCATGTCCGATATCACCGAAACGGCCGCGGGCGCCGCGCCCGCCCCCGCTCCGCGCCCGCTGCGCGCGATCCAGCCCCTGCCCGACCAGCTGATCAGCCAGATCGCGGCGGGCGAGGTCGTCGAACGCCCGGCGTCGGTCGTCAAGGAGCTGCTCGAGAACGCGATGGATGCCGGCGCGACGACGCTGCGCATCGTGCTGGAAGAAGGCGGCGTCAAGCGCATCTCGATCACCGACGACGGTTGCGGGATTCCGCCCGACGAGCTGGCGCTCGCGTTGATGCGCCATGCCACCAGCAAGATCCGCTCGCTCGAGGAGCTCGAGGCGGTCGCGACGCTCGGGTTCCGCGGCGAAGCGCTCGCGTCGATCGCGTCGGTCGCCGAGATGTCGATCACGAGCCGGACGACCGATGCCGCGCATGCGATGAAAATCGATGCGCAGACCGGCGTGCTGTCGCCCGCCGCCGGCTCGACCGGCACGACGATCGAGGTGCGCGAGCTGTACTTCAACACGCCCGCGCGGCGCAAGTTCCTGAAAAGCGAGCAGACCGAGTTCGGCCACTGCCTGGAAATGATCCGCCGCGCGGCGCTCGCGCGGCCGGACGTCGCAATCTCGGTGCTGCACAACGGCAAGGCCGTCGAGCACTGGAATGCGACCGAGCCCGCGCAGCGCGTCGCGAAGATCCTCGGCGACAGCTTCGCGACCGCGCACCTGCCGCTCGACGAACAGGCCGGCCCGCTCGCCGTCTACGGCTGCGCAGGCCTGCCGACCGCGAGCCGCGGGCGCGCCGACCAGCAGTATTTCTTCGTCAACGGCCGCTTCGTGCGCGACAAGCTGCTGACGCACGCGGTGCGCGCGGCCTACGAGGACGTGCTGCACGGCGACCGCTACCCGTCGTACGTGCTGTTCCTCGACCTGCCGCCCGAAGCCGTCGACGTGAACGTGCATCCGTCGAAGATCGAGGTGCGCTTCCGCGATTCGCGCTCGATCCACCAGTACGTGTTCCATGCGGTCCAGCGCGCGCTCGCGCGCCACGCGGGCGCGTCGCCGGAAACCACCGCGGGCGGTCACGCCGCGCACATCGAACCCGCGCCGCGCGGGCCCGCCTCGTTCCTGGACACACCGCTCGGCCAGGGCCACGGCCCGGCCACCGGCGGCAGCGGCTTCTCGTCGCCGTCGCCGTCGGCGGCGGGCAACACCTGGATGCGCCAGGCGCGGATGACGCAGGGCACGCTGCCCGTCGCGCAGCCGCTCGCGCTCTACGATGCGCTGTTCGGCCGCAAGGACAGCGGCGCGGGCACGCCGGACGGCACGACCACCGTCGCCCGCGATTCGGCCGACGCGCCGGGTGCGCCTCTGCCGGGCTTCACCGCATCGCCGATCGCCGCCACCGCGCACGACGAGCAGCCGCTCGGCTTCGCGCTCGGCCAGATCCACGGCATCTACGTGCTCGCGCAGAACGCGCACGGGCTCGTGATCGTCGACATGCACGCGGCCCACGAGCGGATCCTGTACGAACAGTTCAAGAACGCGCTCGCCGATCGCTCGGTCGCCGTGCAGCCGCTGCTGCTGCCGGTGTCGATGACGGCCACGCCGGTCGAGATCGGCACGGTCGAGGAAGAACGCGACACGCTGGAATCGCTCGGCTTCGATCTCGCGGTGCTGTCGCCGACGACGCTCGCGATCCGCGCGGTGCCGGCGCTGCTGAAGGATGCCGACCTGCAGTCGCTCGCGCGCGCGGTGCTCGCCGACCTGCACGCGTTCGGCGGCTCGCGCGTGCTCACCGAGCGTCAGCACGAACTGCTCGGCACGCTCGCGTGCCACCACGCGGTGCGCGCGAACCGGCGCCTGACGCTCGACGAGATGAACGCGCTGCTGCGCCAGATGGAGGCGACCGAGCGCGCGGACCAGTGCAATCACGGCCGGCCGACCTGGTATCAGCTCACGCTGAACGATCTCGACCGTCTCTTCATGCGCGGGCAATGAGCGCTCCTTCGCAGTCCACCCCGACGACGATCGCCTGCCTGCTCGGCCCCACCGCTTCGGGCAAGACGGCCGCGGCGCTGGCGCTCGCCGCGCGCCGCCCGATCGAGATCGTCAGCGTCGATTCGGCGCTCGTCTACCGCGACATGGATATCGGCACCGCGAAGCCGACTCGCGAAGAACGCGCGAGCGTGCCGCATCACCTGATCGACATCATCGATCCGGCCGACGCGTATTCGGCCGCGGAATTCCGCGCGGATGCGCTCCGCCTGATCGGCGAGATCGCCGCGCGCGGCCGCACGCCGCTGCTCGCGGGCGGCACGATGCTGTACTACAAGGCGCTGACGCAGGGGCTCAACGACCTGCCGGGCGCCGATCCGGACGTGCGCGCGCAGCTCGACGCCGACGCCGCGCGCGACGGCTGGCCCGCGCTGCATGCGCGGCTCGCGCAGGTCGATCCCGACACGGCCGCGCGGCTCGCGCCGAACGATTCGCAGCGGATCCAGCGTGCGCTCGAAATCTTCATGCTGAGCGGGCAGCCGATGTCGGCGCTGCTTGCCGCGCCGCGGCGCGCGGACGATGCGGCCGCCGCGTACCGCTTCGTGCCGGTCGCGCTCGAACCGTCGAATCGCGCGGTACTGCACGCACGCATCGCGCAGCGCTTCGACGCGATGCTCGACGCGGGCTTCATCGACGAAGTCGAACGGCTGCGCCGTCGCGACGATCTCCATCCCGACCTGCCGTCGATGCGCTGCGTCGGCTATCGGCAGGCGTGGGAATTCCTCGACGGCGACACCGACTACCGGACGATGCGCGACAAGGGCATCTTCGCGACGCGCCAGCTGTGCAAGCGCCAACTCACCTGGCTGCGCGCGATGCCGGAACGGATCGTCGTCGACTGCATCGCGCCGGACTCGACGGCCCGCGCGCTCGACGCGCTCGAACGCGTACTCGACGGCCGCGCGCCGGGCTGACCGCGCCGCCGGCAGCCCGCGTCAGCCGCGCCAGCGCGCTGCCAGATGCGCGCGGGCGCCATCGACGATCAGCGCGACGCCGCGCTCGAACGCTTCGTCGCCGCCGCGCTCGCGCAGCGCGGCCCAGCCCTTCGCGAGCAGCGGATACCCGGCCGCGTCCGGCAGCGGCGCATCGGCTTCGCCGTCCGGCTTCGCCTGTTCTTCCAGCACCCATCCGACCACGAAGCGGCCGAGCGCATACATCACGTCGACCGCTTCATCCGGCGCGAAGCCCGCATCGCAGAGCAGCGCGACCTTGCGTTCGATCGAACCGAAATGCAGCGCGCGCGGCCGCGTACCGGCATGCAGGCGCGCACCGTCGCGATAAGCGAGCAGCGCGTGGCGGAAACTGCGCGCGTTGCCGGCAAGCCATGCATCCCACGCTTCGCCCGGCCGCGGCAGCGACGCGCCGTGGCGCTCGAGCATGATCGCTTCGGCCATCGCGTCGAGCAGCTCGGCCTTGTTCCTGAAATGCCAGTAAAGCGTCGGCGACTGCACGCCGAGCCGCTCGGCGAGCCGCCGCGTGGACAGCCCGTCGATACCGACTTCATCAAGCAGTTCGAGCGCCGCGCGCAATACCGTATCGCGCGTCAATCGCGCCCCTGTGTCCTTCATCTCTATCACCGATAGGGAAACCATGGAATAATCAGCACTCTATCACCGATAGAGTCACCCTCTTGAATCCGTCCCTGATTGCCATCCTGGCCACGGTCCTGCTCGACGCGATCGGCGTCGGGATCGTGATGCCGATCCTGCCCGGCCTGCTGCGCTCGCTCGCCGGCGCGGGCAGCACCGACACGCACTACGGCGTATTGCTCGCGCTGTACGCGTTCGCGCAGTTCCTGTGCGCGCCGCTGCTCGGCGCGCTGAGCGACCGCTTCGGCCGCCGGCCCGTACTGCTCGCGTCGCTCGCGGGTGCCGCGCTCGACTACCTGCTGATGGCGCTCGCACCGACGCTTGCGTGGCTTTACGCGGGGCGGCTGATCGCGGGCATCACGGGCGCAAACGTGGCGGTCGCGACCGCGTACGTCACCGACGTCACGGCCGAACCCGACCGCGCACGGCGCTTCGGCCAGCTCGGCGCGATGATGGGCATCGGCTTCATCGCGGGCCCGCTGATCGGCGGGCTGCTCGGCGCGCTGCACCTGCGCGCGCCGTTCGTCGCGGCCGCGCTGCTCAATGCGCTGAATCTCCTGCTCGTGTGGCGAGCGCTGCCGGAATCGCGGCCGCGCCCGGCCCGCGCAGGCCGCACGGTCGCCGCGCTCAACCCGTTCGCGAGCCTGCGCCGGCTGAGCGGCGCACCCGCGCTCGTGCCGCTGATCGGCATCTACGTGATCGTCGCGCTGGTGTCGCAGGCGCCCGCGACGCTGTGGATCCTGTACGGCCAGGAACATTTCGGCTGGTCGACGCCGATCGCGGGGCTGTCGCTCGCGGGCTACGGCGCGTGCCATGCGCTCGCGCAGGCGTTCGCGATCGGGCCGCTGATCGCGCGGCTCGGCGAGCGTCGCGCGCTCGCGCTGGGGCTCGCTGGCGACGCGCTCGGGCTCGCGGCGATCGCGTTCGCGACCGCCGCATGGGTGCCGTTCGCGCTGCTGCCGCTGTTCGCGGCGGGCGGCATGACGCTGCCGGCGCTGCAGGCGATGCTCGCGCGGCAGGTCGACGATGCGCGCCAGGGCGAACTGCAGGGCACGCTCGCGAGCGTGGCCAGCCTGATCGGCGTGGCGGGCCCACTGGTCGTCACCGCGACCTATGCGGCGACGCGCGCGACGTTGCCGGGGCTCGTGTGGGCCGCGGCCGCGCTGCTCTATCTGCTCGTGCCGCCGTTGCTGGCCGGCACGCGGCCGGCGGGCGCACCGCGGCCGTCCGCCTGAGCGGCCCAGGCGCCGCCATACGCATCGCCGCGTTCAGTGCGCGAGCGTCACGAGATTCGCATCGCGCACAAGCTGCCAGCGGCCGCCGGCCTTGCGGAAGATCGTCAGCGTATGGCCCGAGCGGCGGATCGTTTCGCCGCCCGGCGGCGTCGCGTCGATCTCGAGAAAATTGCGCATGTATGCCCAGTCGCCGATCACGCGCAGCTCGTCGATCCGGTAACGGCCGTCGACCTTCGGTGCATGCTCCGCACCCGCGTTCGCTTCACGCGACGCGGCCGCGAACGCCGCCTTGTCGAACGGCGGCTTGCCGGCCACCATGAAGATCGCGTCGTCGGCGATCAGGTCGAGCACGGTCGCCAGATCGCCGCGCCGGCTCGACACGAACCAGTTTTCCACGAGCTCGCGGATCGCATGTTCGTCTTCGGTCATCGTCGTCCCTCCTTCATCGGCGCCGCGCGCGGCGCCCGAAAAAAAAGCCGCCCGGATCGACTCCGGGCGGCTTTCCCTGCTGCATCTGCTGCTGGCGGTGCGTCAGACCACGACCGTCTGCGCCTCGCCTTCGCGGGTCGCACGCACGGTGCCGATCTTCCACACCTGTTCGCCGGCGGCGCTCAGGTCGGCGATCGCCGCGTCGGCATCGGCCGCCGCGACGATCACGGCCATGCCGATCCCGCAGTTGAACACGCGGTGCATTTCCGCGTCGGCGACGCCGCCGTGCTCCTGCAGCCACTTGAACAGCGGCGGCAGCGGCCACGCGTTCTGGTCGAGCTCGGCGGTGAGGCCTTCGCGCAGCACGCGCGGAATGTTCTCGACGAGGCCGCCGCCCGTGATGTGCGCCATGCCCTTCACCGGCAGCTTCTGCATCAGCGCGAGCAGCGGCTTCACGTAGATGCGGGTCGGCGCCATCAGCGCGTCGGCGAGCGGGCGGCCATGGAAATCGGCCGACAGGTCGGGGTTCGCGCGCTCGATGATCTTGCGCACGAGCGAGAAGCCGTTCGAGTGGATGCCGCTCGATGCGAGGCCCAGCACCACGTCGCCTTCGGCGATCGTGCTGCCGTCGATGATCTTGCTCTTCTCGACCGCACCGACCGCGAAGCCGGCCAGGTCGTATTCGCCGTCCGGGTACATGCCCGGCATTTCGGCCGTTTCGCCGCCGATCAGCGCGCAGCCCGACAGTTCGCAGCCCTGCGCGATGCCCTTGACGACCGTTGCGGCCGTGTCGACGTCGAGCTTGCCGCACGCGAAGTAGTCGAGGAAGAACAGCGGCTCGGCGCCCTGCACGAGGATGTCGTTCACGCTCATCGCGACCAGATCCTGGCCGACGGTGTCGTGTTTGTTCAGATGAAACGCCAGCTTGAGCTTGGTGCCCACGCCGTCGGTGCCGGACACGAGCACGGGCTCGCGATACTTCTTCGGCACTTCGAACAGCGCGCCGAACCCGCCGATGCCGCCGAGCACGCCGTCGCGCAGGGTTTTCTTCGCAAAAGGCTTGATCTTGTCGATGAGCGCGTCGCCAGCGTCGATGTCGACGCCTGCGTCGCGATAGGACAGACCCTGAGCGTCGGGAGCGGATTTCGGAGGATTCATGGGGGAATGCGAGAAGGTCGGTAAAATGCGATTTTACCCGAAGCCGGCCCGTTGGCCGGAATTCCCAGCACCGAATCGTCAGGGATTGCATCTTGGTCGACACGTCCCCGTTTTCATCGCCCAGCGAGCCGCGCCGAAACCGGCGCGCCGCCGTGCGTGCGGTCGCGCGTGCAGCCTACGGAGCCGCGGTCCCCGGCGCGTGCCCGGCGTACGGCGCGCGTATTTTCAACCGACCCGCATTGTGACTGTGTCCCGTCAACTGACGCTCGATCTCGGCACGCCGCCGCCCGCCACGTTCGACAACTTCATCATGAGCGAGGAGAACGACGAGCTCGTCACGCGGCTGCAGAAGCTCGACCTCGCGCTCGCGGCGGGCCCCGTGCCGGACCGGTCGTTCTACATCTGGGGCGAGCCCGGCAGCGGCCGCAGCCACCTGCTGCAGGCGCTCGTGAGCGACGCGTCGTACGGCTATGCGCGCTACCTGACGCCGCAGAGCCCGCTCGGCGCGTTCACGTTCGACCCGCGCATCGGCATCTACGCGATCGACGACTGCGACCGGATGACCGACACGCAGCAGGTCGCGCTGTTCAACCTGTTCAACGAAGTCCGCGCGCATCCGTCGAGCGCGTTCGTCGCGGCGGGCCCCGCGGCGCCGCTCGCGCTCGACGTGCGCGAGGATCTGCGCACGCGCCTCGGCTGGGGGCTCGTGTTCCACCTGTCGCCGCCGTCCGACGCCGGCAAGATCGCCGTGCTCAAGCTCGCGGCGAAGGAGCGCGGGATCGCGCTCACCGACGACATCGCCGCCTACCTGCTGACCCATTTCCGCCGCGACATGCCGAGCCTGATGGCGCTGCTCGACGCGCTCGACCGCTTCTCGCTCGAGCAGAAACGCGCCGTCACGCTGCCGCTGCTGCGCCGCATGCTTGCGCGTCCCGGCGACGACATCACACCACCGGGCACGGGCCCGAACCGCTTCGAGTAAAATGCGCTTCCATGACTAATCTGGCACTCTTTGACCTCGATCACACGCTGATCCCGACCGATAGCGACCACGAATGGGGTCGCTTCATGGTGAAGCTCGGCATCGTCGACGCGGAAAGCTTCTCGCGTCAGAACGATCAGTTCTTCGCCGACTACAAGACCGGCAAGCTCGACATCCATGCGTACCTCACGGCGATGCTCACGCCGCTCGCGAAATATTCGCGCGCGCAGCTCGCCGAATGGCACGAGCAGTACATGCACGAGGTGATCCGGCCCGCGATGACGCCCGCCGCGCTCGAACTCGTGCGCAAGCATCTCGATGCGGGCGACCTGTGCTGCGTCGTGACGGCGACCAACGAATTCATCACGCGCCCGATCGCGACCGCGTTCGGCGTCGATACGCTGATCGCGTGCGAAGTCGAAACGACCGACGGGCATCCCGATTCGCCGTACACGGGCCGGCCGACCGGCACGCCGAGCTATCGCGAAGGCAAGATCGTGCGTACCGAAGCATGGCTCGCGTCGCTCGGCAAGCACTGGGACGACTTCGCGCACAGCTACTTCTACAGCGACTCGCACAACGACATCCCGCTGCTCGAGAAAGTCACCGACCCGATCGCGACCAACCCTGACGACACGCTGCGTGCGCATGCAAGCACCCGCGGCTGGCGTATCCTCGATTTATTCTGAACGTCGTGATCAAAAAATTCATCCGCAAGCTGCTCGGCCAGGACGAAGCCCAGCAAACGCCCCCCGAAGCGGCTCCGGCCGACGAAGCGGCCCCTGCTGCCCCGCGCCCCACGAAAAGCGCACGCGGCGGCGCGAAGAAACCGCGCAGCAACCATGAGCCGACCGTCGTGCCGGCCAGCGTCCACCAGATCGATCCGTCGCTGATCTCGAGGAATGCCGTGCGCGTGACCGATACGCTGCAGCAGGCAGGCTTTCGCGCGTTCATCGTCGGCGGCGCGGTTCGCGACCTGCTGCTCGGCATCGCGCCGAAGGACTTCGACGTCGCGACCGACGCGACGCCGACCGAGGTGCAGCGCCTGTTCCGCCGCGCGCGCCTGATCGGCCGCCGCTTCCAGATCGTCCACGTGCAGTTCGGCCAGGAACTGATCGAGGTATCGACGTTCCGCGCGCTGGTCGACGCGCCGCCCGAGGCTGCCCCGTCGGCCGAACCGCCGAGGCGCCTGAAGCGCGACGAACTCGATCGCCGCACGCACGCGGTCGACGCGAGCGGCCGCGTGCTGCGCGACAACGTGTGGGGCGAGCAGCACGAAGATGCCGCGCGCCGCGACTTCACGATCAACGCGATGTACTACGACCCGTCGACGCAGACGGTGCTCGACTACCACGACGGGATGGCCGACATGCGCGCCCGCCTGCTGCGGATGATCGGCGATCCGGCCACGCGTTTCCGCGAGGATCCGGTGCGGATGCTGCGCGTCGTGCGCTTCGCGGCGAAGCTCGGCTTCGAAATCGAGCCGCATACGCGCGAGCCGATCAACGCGCTGGCCGACCTGATCAACAACGTGCCGGCCGCGCGCCTGTTCGACGAAATGCTGAAGCTGCTGCTGTCGGGCCATGCGCTCGCGTGCCTGAAGCAGTTGCGCAAGGAAGGCCTGCACCACGGGCTGCTGCCGCTCCTCGACGTCGTGCTCGAACAGCCTCAGGGCGAGAAGTTCATCACGCTCGCACTGAACAACACCGACGCGCGCGTGCGCGCCGGCAAGCCGGTATCGCCCGGCTTCCTGTTCGCGACGCTGCTGTGGCACGACATGCGCCAGCGCTTCGAGCAATACACGGCCGAAGGCGAGATCCCGGTGCCGGCGCTCCATCGCGCGATGGACGACGTGATCGACATGCAGACCGAGAAACTCGCGATCCACAAGCGCTATTCGGCCGACATGCGCGAGATCTGGGGCCTGCAGTTGCGCCTCGAGAAACGCTCGGGCCGCAGCGCGATGCGGCTGCTGGAACACCAAAGGTTTAGAGCGGGGTATGATTTCCTCCTGTTACGCTGCGAATCCGGCGAGCTCGATGCGGATGTCGGACAGTGGTGGACGGATTTCATCGAAGGCGACGCGGCTGCCCGCGAGGCATTGCTCACGCAGGGCGGCTCGAAGGAAAAGTCGCCCCGCAAGCGGCGCCGCCGCGGCGGCGCGCGAAACCGCAAGCCGGGTGAAGGTGCCGCCGAGCAGGCACCGGACACCGCGGGCGGTTCCGACGACTGACGCACGCGCCGGCGAACGACGTAGGAAGTGATGCCATGACGGTTGCATATATCGGACTGGGGGCGAATCTCGGCGATGCGCGCCAGACCCTGAAGGACGCGGTGGTGTGCCTCGCACAGCAGCGCACCATCTCGATCCTCGGCAAATCGAGCCTGTATCGCACGGCGCCGTTCGAAGCGGGCGGCGACGACTACTACAACTGCGCCGTCAAGCTCGACACGACGCTGTCTGCCCGCGAGTTGCTCGCGCTCTGCCAGAAGATCGAACATCACTTCGGGCGCGAGCGCCCGTATCGCAACGCGCCGCGCACGCTCGACCTCGACATCCTGCTGTTCGGCGCCGACTCGATCGACGAACCCGACCTGATCGTCCCGCACCCGCGCCTCACCGACCGCGCATTCGCGCTCGTGCCGCTCGTCGAGATCGAGCCGGCACTCGACATCCCCGCGCGCGGCCGCGCCGATGCGTTCCTCGCCGCCGTCGCGGACCAGCGCGTCGAAAAGGTGCAGACCTGCCAGTGCCTGATGCAGAAGGCGCTCGCGGCCAGCGACGACACCGACAAGAACCGCTGCCGATGAACCCCACTCCGCTGACCGTCACCGCCCCCGACCTGCGCGCCCCGCACCGCTATCTCGTGATCGAAGGCCCGATCGGCGTCGGCAAGACGACGCTCGCGCGCCTGCTCGCCGAGCGCTGGTCGATGCAGACGCTGCTCGAACGCCCGCAGGACAATCCGTTCCTCGAACGCTTCTATCGCGACACCGCGCGCTACGCGCTGCCCGTGCAGCTGTCGTTCGCGCTGCAGCGCGCGCAGCAGGCGCGCGAACTGGTCGGCGCGCTGGAAACGGGCCGCCCCGTCGTCGCCGATTTCATGCCGCAGAAGAACGACATCTTCGCGCGGTTGAACCTGCCGGAAGACGAATGGCAGCTCTATCGGTCGATCGCGACGCACGTGGACGTGCCGCAGGCGCCGTCGCCCGACCTCGTCGTCTATCTGCAGGCGAGCCCCGAAGTGCTGTTCTCGCGCATCCAGAAGCGCGGGCTGCCGATGGAACTGCAGATCAGCGACACGTACCTGCGCTCGCTCGTCGACGCGTACAACGAATTTTTCTACCACTACGACCGCACGCCGGTGCTGACGGTCGCCGCGGAACACCTGAACCCGCTGGATTCCCCCGAAGATCTTGCGCTGCTGATCGAGCGCATCGAGACGATGCGCGGCCGCAAGGAATTCTTCGTCAAGGGCGAGACGACGCGCTGACGCGTCCCGCCTGTCGTTCTTCACCCATCGAACCGGATTTCCCATGACCTATCTCCAGGAATCGAGCCGGCCTGCCGTGACGGTACCCAAGCTGCAGGCAATGCGCGACGCCGGCGAGAAGATCGCGATGCTCACGTGCTACGACGCGAGCTTTGCCGCGCTGCTCGATCGCGCGGGCGCCGACGTGCTGCTGATCGGCGATTCGCTCGGCAACGTGCTGCAGGGCCATACGACCACGCTGCCCGTCACGCTCGACGACATCGCGTATCACACCGCCTGTGTCGCACGCGCACAGCCGCGCGCGCTGATCATGGCCGACCTGCCGTTCGGCACGTACGGCACGCCGTCCGAGGCGTTCGCGAGCGCCGTCAAGCTGATGCGCGCGGGCGCGCAAATGATCAAGCTCGAAGGCGGCGAATGGCTCGCCGATACGATCCGCTTCCTCGTCGAGCGCGCGGTGCCCGTGTGCGCGCACGTGGGCCTCACGCCGCAATCGGTGCACGCGTTCGGCGGCTTCAAGGTGCAGGGCAAGACCGAGGCTGGCGCTGCGCAACTGCTGCGCGACGCACGCGCGGTCGAAGCGGCCGGCGCGCAGGTCGTCCTGCTCGAGGCCGTGCCGACCCTCGTCGGGGCCGAGGTCACGCACATGCTGCGCGTTCCGACGATCGGCATCGGCGCGGGCGCGGACTGCTCGGGGCAGGTGCTCGTGCTGCACGACATGCTCGGGATCTTCCCCGGCAAGCGGCCGCGCTTCGTGAAGGATTTCATGCAGGGTCAGCCGAACATCCAGGCGGCCGTCGAAGCGTACGTGCGCGCGGTGAAGGACGGTTCGTTCCCCGGTCCGGAACATTCGTTCTGACGTGTACGGCCGGCGGCGCGTTCGCCGGCACCCGGATATGAAAAAGCGCGGCGCCCTTTGCGGGGCGCCGCGCTTTTTGTTTTGTTGGTACCGCTGAATCGGTGAAAAGCTTCGCGGCACCAGCGCGAGCGCCGTGCGCGATCCATCGCTTCGTTACTTCAATACCGCGTCGATCGCACCGCGCAGCGCGTTGGTCAGCAGCAGCGCCTGCGCGCGCGCAAGATCGTCGCAGGTCACGACACGCTCCGCCGCACCGAACGCACGGTCATCGAGCAGCACGCCGCGCATCACGCCCGGCAGCACGCCGGACGCCAGCGGCGGCGTCACCCACTGGCCGTCGAGCTTCACGAACAGGTTCGAGCGCCCGCCTTCCGTCACCTCACCGCGCTCGTTGACGAACAGCATGTCGAAACCGCCGAGCGCCTCCGCCGCCTGCCACGCGCGGTCGTATTCGGCACGGCGCGTCGTCTTGTGCAACAGCAGCGCATCGCTCGCGCGGGTCGGCGCGAAACCGTGCGCGGACGCCAGCAGCACGCCGACCGGCCCCGCCGGCAGCGGCTTGAGCGGTGCCGCGACGATCTCGACCGTGCCGTCCTTCGCGAGCGAAAGCTTCATCCGGTAAGGGCCGTCGCCGTCGAGCGCCGCGCAGCGCGCGTCGATCTCGCGGCGCAACGCATCGGCATCGAAGCGGAAGCCGAGCGCATTCGCGCTGCGCTGCAGCCGCGCGAGATGACGATCGAGATGCCGGATGCCGTCCGCACGCGTGGCGGCGGTCGTTTCGAACAACTGGAAGCCGGGATCGGCGTCCGTCAGGAATCGCGCTTTCAATTCGCACTCCGCATATTCGTCGGCCGCGACGCTGTCGAGCACGATGCCCGCGCCGACACCCATCGTGCCGCGGCGCCAGCCGGCGGTTGCCGTTGCCTGATCACGTGCTTCGGTATCGGTGACGGGCACATCCAGCGTCAGCGTTCGAATCGCGACCGACAGACAGAAATCGCCGCAACCGGTCGCGCGACTGCCGGGCGCATCGGAATCGGCGCCTTCCTTCGGCGCGTCGAGCCAGCCGATCGCACCCGTATAGAGCCCGCGCGGCGTCGACTCGATCGCGTCGATCAACTGCATCGTCATGTGCTTCGGCGCACCCGTGATCGATCCGCACGGAAACAATGCGCGCAGCATCTGCGCGAACGTCGTGCCGTCGCGCCAGCCGGCCTCGACCGTCGACGTCATCTGCCACACCGACGCATACGGCTCGACGGAGAACAGCGCCGACACGCGAACGGTACCGGTGCGCGCGATCCGCGACACGTCGTTGCGCAGCAGGTCGACGATCATCACGTTTTCCGCGCGGTTCTTCGGATCGCTCGCGAGGAACGCGGCAGCTGCCGCATCTTCGCGGGGATCGGCCGAACGCGGCGCGGTGCCCTTCATCGGCCGTGCGCGCAGCACGTCGCCGTGCTTCTCGACGAACAGTTCCGGCGAGCACGACACGACCCACGCGCCGTGAGGCAGCGCGATCAGCGCGCCATAACGCACGGGCTGACGCGCGCGCAGCCGCCGGTACAGCGCGAGCGGCGTGCCGAATACGTCGAAATTCAGCCGGTACGTGTAGTTGATCTGATACGAATCGCCCGCGCGCAGCGCGTCGTGCACCGCGGCGATCGCCGCGTCGAACGCGTCGCGCGACACGCTCTTCGTCACATGCGCGACGCCCGCGATCGACGGCGAGCCGCCGCCGTCCTGCTGCGCGAGCCACGCGTCGACTTCGTCGCACGACAGGTGCTCGCAGCGCGCATATAGCAAAAAGCGCAGCGGGGCATCGCCCGGCTGCGCTCGTTGCAGGTTGCGTCCGAATTCGTAGTCGCCGACGACCACCGCATGCAGCCCGTCGCGCAGGTCCTGCGCAACCGCCGCGTCGATTTCGTCGAGCCGCGCCGGATCCGTGCACACGCGTTCGTGCACGAATCCCGAATACAAACGACTCGACCGCGCGGACGCGGTCGAGTCGCAATCGTCCAAGAGCGCGAACGACGCGCTCTCGTTGCCTTCAGTCATGCCATTACTCGAAGAAGCTCTTCACACGGTCGAACCAGCTCTTGCTCTGCGGGCTGTGACGCGCGCCGCCCTCGGCCAGCGACTTCTCGAACTGCTTGAGCAGATCGCGCTGGTGGTCGGTCAGCTTCACGGGCGTCTCGACCTGCACGTGCACGTACAGATCACCCGCGATGCTCGAACGCAGCCCCTTGATGCCCTTGCCGCGCAGGCGGAACGTCTTGCCCGACTGCGTGCCTTCCGGTACCGGGAACGACGCACGGCCGGCCAGCGTCGGCACCTCGATCTCGCCGCCAAGCGCGGCGGTCGTGAACGGGATCGGCATCTGGCAGTGGAGATCGTCGCCGTCGCGCTCGAACACCGCGTGCGGCTTGATGTGGATCTCGACGTACAGATCTCCCGGCGGCCCGCCGTTGATGCCCGGCTCGCCGTTGCCGGCCGAGCGGATCCGCATCCCGTCGTCGATCCCGGCCGGGATCTTCACTTCGAGCGTCTTGGTTTCCTTCACCTTGCCCGACCCGTGGCAGTGCACGCACGGCTCGGGGATATAAGTGCCGGTGCCATGGCACTTCGGGCAGGTCTGCTGGATGCTGAAGAAGCCCTGCGACATGCGCACCGTGCCCTGGCCGTGACAGGTCGGGCAGGTTTCCGGCTTCGTGCCGGGCTTCGCGCCCGACCCGTGGCAGACCTCGCACGACACCCAGCTCGGCACGCGGATCTGCGTGTCGTAGCCGTGCGCAGCCTGCTCGAGCGTGATTTCCATGCGGACCTTCGTTCACGAAGAAGGGCGGTTACCACACGAACTTGCAGCGGATCTCGGGCGCTACCGGCGCCGCGTGTTCGTCGAACAACTCGGTTGGGAGCTCCCGTCGGCGAACGAAAGCTTCGAGCGCGACCAGTTCGATCGCGACGATACCGTGTACGTGTTCGCGCGAAATGCCGGCGGCGACGTGTGCGGATGTGCGCGCCTGCTGCCCACGACGCGCCCGTATCTGCTGCAGTCGCTGTTCGCCGACCTGATCGCCGCAGACATGCCGCTGCCGCAATCGGCGGCCGTCTGGGAGCTGTCCAGGTTCGCGGCGACCGACGACGAAGGCGGGTCGGGCAATGCCGAGTGGGCCGTGCGGCCGATGCTCGCGGCCGTGGTCGAATGCGCGGCGCAGCTCGGCGCGCGGCAGCTGATCGGCGTGACGTTCGCGAGCATGGAGCGGCTGTTCCGCCGGATCGGCATACACGCGCACCGCGCAGGCCCGCCGAAGCAGGTGGACGGACGTCTGGTGGTCGCATGCTGGATCGATATTGATCCGCAAACGTTTGCGGCATTAGGAATCAAGCCGGGGCAGGCAGCCCGGCAAGCCATCGCCGCCTGAATGCTGTAGCGCAGGTCGGCGCCGCGGTACACCTGCGGGCCGCCGCGGCCGCCGCGCGCGGCGCCGCCCGCGGCCTGGCCGAAGATATCGCCGAAGATGTCGCCGAATGCATCCGCAAAGCCGCCGAAGCCCTGTGCGCCCGCACCGCCCATGTTCGGATCGACGCCCGCGTGGCCGTACTGGTCGTACGCGGCCCGCTTCTGGCTGTCCGACAGCATTTCATAGGCTTCCTTCGCCTCCTTGAAATGCTCTTCCGCATCCTTGTTGTCCGGATTGCGGTCAGGGTGATGCTTCATCGCAAGCTTGCGATACGCCTTCTTGATTTCGTCGTCGCTCGCATTCTTCGCGACGCCCAGAACCTCGTAGTAATCCCGTTTCGCCATATCGATTCACTGTGCCGCCACGCATCGCGCACGCGGCGGCTCCTTTCGCCCGCAGTAAAGTCTCTCGACTCGTCTGGCGCTGCGCCCGTCCGCGGACGGCTCGCGCAGCACCCGCCAAAAAACAAATGTGCCCGGAGGGCCGCGAAGCCCGCCAGGCGTGGAGTCGATCCGGCCATCCGGAAGGAAAGACAGACCGCTTTTCAGCCGCTTGTCAGCCGCGCCGCGCGCGTTCGAGCGCGCGGCGTGCGGTGCCGTTGCAACCCGGCTTAGTCCTTCTTCACTTCCTTGAACTCGGCGTCGACGACGTCGTCGGCAGCCTGCTGCGCGCCACCCGCGTGGGCCGCGCCTTCCGCTGCACCCGCCGCGCCGGCGGCACCCGCCTGCTGGGCCTGCATGTCGGCGTACATCTTCTCGCCGAGCTTCTGCGAAACCTTGCCGAGCTCCTCGACCTTCGCGTCGATCGCCGCCTTGTCGGCCGACGTGTCCTTCAGCACTTCCTCGAGCGACTTCAGCGACGCTTCGATCGCTTCCTTCTCGCCCGCGTCCAGCTTGTCGCCGTACTCGGCGAGCGCCTTCTTCGTGCTGTGGACCAGCGCGTCGCCCTGGTTGCGCGAATCGGCCAGCTCGCGCAGCTTGTGGTCTTCCGCTGCGTTCGCTTCCGCGTCCTTGATCATCTGGTCGATTTCAGCCTCGGACAGACCCGAGTTGGCCTTGATCGTGATCTTGTTTTCCTTGCCGGTCGCCTTGTCCTTCGCGCCGACGTGCAGGATGCCGTTCGCGTCGATGTCGAAGGTCACTTCGATCTGCGGCACGCCGCGCGGTGCCGGCGGGATGCCTTCGAGGTTGAACTCGCCGAGCAGCTTGTTGCCCGCCGCCATTTCGCGTTCGCCCTGGAACACCTTGATCGTCACGGCGCCCTGGTTGTCGTCCGCCGTCGAATACACTTGCGCGTGCTTCGTCGGGATCGTCGTGTTCTTGCTGATCATCTTCGTCATCACGCCGCCGAGCGTCTCGATGCCGAGCGACAGCGGGGTCACGTCGAGCAGCAGCACGTCCTTGCGGTCGCCCGACAGGACCTGGCCCTGGATCGCCGCGCCAACCGCGACGGCTTCGTCCGGGTTCACGTCACGGCGCGGATCCTTGCCGAAGAACTCCTTCACCTTCTCCAGGACCTTCGGCATGCGGGTCTGGCCGCCGACCAGGATCACGTCGTCGATGTCCGACACCTTGACGCCCGCGTCCTTGATCGCGATGCGGCACGGCTCGATCGTGCGCTCGACCAGATCCTCGACCAGCGCTTCCAGCTTCGCGCGGGTGATCTTCAGGTTCAAGTGCTTCGGGCCCGACGCGTCCGCCGTGATGTACGGCAGGTTGATTTCGGTCTGCTGGCTCGACGACAGCTCGATCTTCGCCTTTTCGGCGGCTTCCTTCAGGCGTTGCAGCGCGAGCACGTCCTTCGACAGGTCGACGCCCTGCTCCTTCTTGAACTCGCCGATGATGTAATCGATGATGCGCTGGTCGAAGTCCTCGCCGCCGAGGAACGTGTCGCCGTTGGTCGACAGCACTTCGAACTGCATTTCGCCGTCGACGTCCGCGATCTCGATGATCGACACGTCGAACGTGCCGCCGCCGAGGTCATACACGGCGATCTTGCGGTCGCCCTTCTCGGCCTTGTCGAGACCGAACGCGAGCGCGGCTGCCGTCGGCTCGTTGATGATCCGCTTGACTTCGAGGCCCGCGATGCGACCGGCATCCTTGGTCGCCTGGCGCTGGCTGTCGTTGAAGTAAGCCGGTACCGTGATCACGGCTTCCGTGACCGGCTCGCCGAGGTAGTCTTCGGCCGTCTTCTTCATCTTGCGCAGCACTTCCGCCGAAACCTGCGGCGGCGCGAGCTTTTCGCCATGTGCCTCGACCCATGCATCGCCGTTGTCGGCCTTGATGATGGTGTACGGCATCAGGCCGATGTCCTTCTGGACTTCCTTCTCTTCGAAGCGGCGGCCGATCAGGCGCTTCACCGCGAACAGCGTGTTCTTCGGGTTGGTCACCGACTGACGCTTGGCCGGCGCGCCGACGAGCACTTCGTTGTCGTCCATGTACGCGATGATCGACGGCGTGGTGCGCGTGCCTTCCGAGTTCTCGATGACCTTGACCTGGTTGCCTTCCATGATGGCGACGCACGAGTTCGTGGTGCCGAGGTCAATACCGATGATCTTTCCCATTTTCCTAATCTCCAGAAATGCCTGTTTGCTGCGCGAAACCCTGCCTTTTTTGGCAGTTTCGCGCGCCAGAATTCAACTCTGTTTCCGAAATGCGTCCGTCCGGTCCGTTTTCAAGACCCGACAGGCGATGCGGATATTAAATTTTTTCAATCGCCGCCGGCTACCGGATCGCCGGCCGCCGGATCGCCGGCCGCCGATTCGTGGCTCGCCGCCGCGATCTTCGCGCGCGCCGCCGAAACGGCCGCCTGGAACTGCGCGATGCCATGCCAGCCCGTCGCGCGGCCGAGACGCTTGCCGCGGTGGAAGAAGAACCACGTCGGCACGCCGTGCAGCCCGAAGCGGCGCCCGAGCTGATGGTGTTCGTAAACGTTGCAATGGAACCACTTCAGGTCCAGCGCACGAATTGCATCGGGCTGGGCGAGCATTGCCTTCTTCGCGATCTCGCAGTTGAAGCAGTCGACGCCCCAGAAGAACACCACCGCCAGCGCGTCGCCCGCGCCTTCGATCCCCGCGTCGAACGTGTCCGCGGCCAGCGCCTGCATGTCGAACGCGTCGAACGCGGCCGGATCGACGCCGGCGGGAACCATCGCTGCAGCCTTACTTCGGCTGCGCGACGGTGACGAGCGCCGGACGCAGCACGCGGTCGGCGATCGTATAGCCCTTTTGCAGCACCGTGACGACGGTGTTCGGCTCCTGCTCGGCCGGCACCATCGAAATCGCCTGGTGCTGGTGCGGATCGAACTTCTCGCCGACCGGGTTGATCGCGACGACGCGGCCCTTCTCGAGCGCGCTCGTCAGCTGGCGCAGCGTCAGTTCGACGCCTTCGCGCACCTTCGCGATGTCGCCGGACGTGTCGCTGACGGCCGCTTCCAGGCTGTCCAGCACCGGCAGCAGGTGTTCCGCGAAGCTCTCGATCGCGAACTTGTGCGCCTTCGAGACGTCGTCCTGCGCGCGGCGGCGCACGTTCTCGGTCTCGGCCTTCGCCCGCAGGAAGCTCTCCTGCAGCTCGGCGACCTTGGCTTGAGCCTCCGCGAGCGCCGCGTCGGCTGCTTCGGCGGCGGGAGCGGCGCCTTGCGCCGCCTGCTTCTCGCTGCCGATGTCTTCGGCCGATTGGGTAGACGGGTTCTCTTGCGTGTTTTCCATGTCGCTGAAAGTCGATTAGAGGTTGAAGCCAAATCGGCAACCGCCGGATCGTATACCCGGCGGCACCGCACATCGTTGGTGCAAATAAGGGCGAAAACTGCGATTTCAAGACGGTTATTCGCCGGCATTCTCCAATACCGCGAAACAACCGCTCGCTCCGCCGGTGCAGGCCTCGCATAGTCCGCCAGATCGGGCGAAACGGCCTGTAACAACGCTTACGTGGCAAGTACTAGCTTGGCACAGGCCCGCTGCACTACACTCCACTCAAGCGTCGGAAAAGCGTGTTTACCCTAGCTGACCGTCGCCTTACATCCACCTGGCGCCGTGTTTACCCTTCTTTCGAGGGGGAGTACCGTGAAACTGACCTTTGCGATATCGTTGGTCGCGCTGGTACTCATTGCCGGCACCACCACCATCTGCCTGTCGGGAGCCGTTACCGACCGCACGACCGAATACGGAAGCGCGCGGGCGACCTTCGACCAGATGTTCAGCTCCCACCAGAAAATCTGTCGATGATGCGCCGGTCGCGCTTCGTCGGCCGGCCGTGCAGTTGGGCCGCCGGCTCGCGATACGTGCGCCGCCGCTCCAGTTCGGCGAGCCGCGCGGCCCGCCCCGCTTCCGTTTCCTCGTAAAGCGTCTGTGCGACGCTCGCCGGTCCGCGCACGTCGCACACGCCCAGCACGGCAATGTGCCAGACGATGCCGTCGATCGCAATCTCGACCTCGTCGCCGACGCGCACCTCCTTCGCCGGCTTGACTGCCGCGCCGCCGATCTTCACGTGCCCCTTGTCGACTGCATCGGTCGCGAGCGAGCGCGTCTTGAAGAACCGGGCCGCCCACAGCCATTTGTCGATGCGCAGCTTCGCGCCCGGTTCCGTGGAAATCTTGTAGTTCATGTCAGCCTCCGCCAGGCCGCCCCAAGGAGGCTGGCCACCCCCTCGGGGGGCAGCGAACAAAGAGAGCGTGGGGGTCGTTTCATGTCGGCCTCCGCCGAGCCGCCCCAAGGAGGCCGACCGCCTCCCCGGGGCGCAGCGAATGAAGTGAGCGTGCGATTCGTTCCATGTCAGCTCACCGTTTCGGGCTGCGCGGCCCTGACGGGCCAGCCCTGCAGGTTCTCGGCGACGATCTCGCCGATCGCGCCGAGCCATGCGGGCGCGCCGTTCAGGCATGGAATGCGGTGGAACGCCTTGCCGCCGCCGGCGAGGAATTCGTCGCGCACTTCCATGCCGATCTCCTCGATCGTCTCCAGGCAATCGGCCGTGAAGCCGGGGCAGAACACGTCGGCCCGCCGCACGCCGGCCTCGCCGAACCCGCGCAGCGTCGGCGCCGTATAAGGCTGCAGCCATTCGGCCTTGCCGAAGCGCGACTGGAAGGTGACGCGGCATTCGGTCGTCGACAGCCCGAGCGCGGCCATCAGCAGCGCGCCCGTCTGCTGGCACTGGTCGTGATAGGGGTCGCCGAGGTCGAGCGTGCGCTTCGGCACGCCGTGAAAGCTCAGCACGAGCTTGTCGCCGGCCGCGAAGTCGGGCCGGCCGTGCTGCGCCCAGTACTGGCGCACCTGCTCGGCGAGCGCGTGGATATAGGCCGGGTGGTCGGCGTAGTGCCGCACCGTGCGCACCTCCGGCTGGTTGCGCATGCGCGCCAGCGCGTCGAATGCGGCATCGAATGCGGTGGCCGTGGTCGACGCCGAGTATTGCGGATACATCGGCATCAGCAGCACGCGCTCGACGCCCGAGCGCTTGAACTGCGCGAGCGCGTGCGCAATGTTCGGGCTGCCGTAGCGCATCGCGTAGTCGACCAGCACGTGATAGCCGTTCGACACGAGCAGATGCCGCACGCCGTCGGTCTGGCGCTCGGTGTGCACGCGCAGCGGCGAGCCCTCGGGCATCCATACGGCCGCGTATTTCTTCGCGGACGCGCGGCCGCGCAACGGCAGGATCAGCGTGCGCAGCAGCACCTGCCAGACGGCCTGCGGGATTTCGACGACCCGCGGATCCGACAGGAATTCGGCCAGATAGCGCCGCACCGCGCGCGGCGTGGGGGCGTCGGGCGTGCCGAGATTGATCAGCAGCACGCCGATACGATGGGCGGCCGCGATGCTCGAAGGCGGCTCAAGATCGAAACGCATGGGCAAGAACGTGCTCGGGGCACGGGACCGGACGGCTCTCAATTATAGCGGGCCGCCCCGTGCCGTTCGGCCGACTGTCGGCGCAGGCGGCGCCGCGGCACGATGACGGGGCGGGATCGGGCTGGCGATTGCCGGCTACTGCTGACTCAGCGTGAGCGACAGCAGGCGCGCGGTGATGTCGACGATCGGTATCACGCGGTTGTACGCCATGCGGGTCGGGCCGATCACGCCGAGCGTGCCGACGATCTGCCCATTCACCTCGTAAGGCGCGGTGACGACGCTCATTTCCTCGATCGGCACGAGCGTCGATTCGCCGCCGATGAAGATCTGCACGCCCTGGGCGTGGCTCGACACGTCGAGCAGTTGCAGGAGGCCCGTCTTTTGGTCGAACACGTCGAACAGCTTGCGCAGCCGCGCCATGTCGGAGGAAAGATCCGCCACCTCGAGCAGGTTGCGCTCGCCGGAAATCAGCACGGTGTCCTCGGTGTCGGGTACCTCGGTGCTGGCCGTCACGGCCGCGTGCATCAGCGTGGTCATGTCGCCGCGCAACTGGTCGATCTCGTCGCGCAGGCGGCGGCGCACCTCGTCGAACGACAGGCCGGCGAAATGCGCGTTGATGTAGTTGGACGCCTCGGTCAGCTGCGACGGCGAATAGTCGCGCGGCGTCGCGAGCATCCGGTTCTGCACGTCGCCCTCGGGCGTGACGATGATCAGCAGGATGCGCTTGTCCGACAGGCGCATGAACTCGATCTGCTTGAACACGTGGCTACGGCGCGGCGTCAGCACGACGCCCGCGAACTGCGACAGGTTCGACAGCACGCTCGCGGCGGCAGCCACCACCCGCTGCTGCGGCTCGCCGGCCTGCAGCGTGTTCTGCACCTGCCGCGCGACGGCCTCGGCATCGATCGGCGCCTCGACCGTCAGCATCGTGTCGACGAACAGCCGGTAGCCGCGCGGCGTCGGCACGCGGCCGGCCGACGTGTGCGGGCTCGACACGAGGCCGAGTTCCTCCAGGTCGGACATCACGTTGCGGATCGTCGCCGGGCTCAGCTCGAGCCCGGAATAACGGGACAACGTGCGCGATCCGACTGGCTGACCGTCGGCGATATACCGTTCGATCAGGGTTTTCAGGAGGGTTCGTGCGCGAGGATCTAGCATGGTGGAAAATTTTAGCGCAACCACGCGACCGCGGCGAGTGGCGTCGGCCACCGTTGCGCGGGCCAGCCCGATCCGGCCCCGTCCGCGCACATCCGGTTCTTTTCGTCAACGAGCTATGGTGTAATGCCGGCATGAAAACCGGTAATCAGTTCAACACCGTCGCGCTCGTCGGCCGGAGCAACACGCCCGGCATCGCCGAGCCGCTCGCCACCCTGGCTGCCAGCCTGGCGAAGCTGGGCTTCGAGGTCGTCTTCGAAGGCGATACCGCGCGCGAGTTCGGCATCGCCGGCTATCCGGCGCTCACCCCGGCCGAAATCGGGGCGCGTGCGGACGTGGCGGTCGTGCTGGGCGGCGACGGCACGATGCTCGGCATCGGCCGCCAGCTCGCGCCGTATCGGACACCGCTGATCGGGATCAACCACGGGCGGCTCGGCTTCATCACGGACATCGCGGCGGCCGACATGCACGCGCTCGTCCCCGTGATGCTGGCGGGCAAGTTCGAGCGCGAGGAGCGCTCGCTGCTCGAGGCCAGGATCGTGCGCAACGGCGAACCGATCTACCACGCGCTCGCGTTCAACGACGTCGTCGTGAACCGCAGCGGCTTCTCCGGGATGGTCGAGCTGCGCGCGTCGGTCGACGGCCGGTACATGTACAACCAGCGTTCGGACGGCCTGATCGTCGCCACGCCGACGGGCTCGACCGCGTACGCGCTGTCGTCGGCCGGCCCGATCCTCCATCCGCAGCTTCAGGGCATCGTGCTCGTGCCGATCGCGCCGCACGCGCTGTCGAACCGGCCGATCGTGCTGCCCGACGATTCGAAGATCGCGATCCAGATCGTCGGCGGGCGCGACGTCAACGTGAACTTCGACATGCAGTCGTTCACCTCGCTCGAACTGAACGACACGATCGAGGTGCGCCGCTCGAAGCACACGGTGCCGTTCCTGCACCCGATCGGCTACAGCTACTACGCGACGCTGCGCAAGAAGCTGCACTGGAACGAACACGCGTCGAACGAAGACGACGACACGGCGTCCTGACGCCCCACCGCCCGACACCATGCTCCGCCACCTCTCGATCCGCGACTTCGTCATCGTGGCCGCGCTCGATCTCGAATTCGACAGCGGCTTTTCCGTCTTTTCCGGCGAAACCGGCGCCGGGAAATCGATCCTGATCGACGCCCTCGCCCTCGCGCTCGGCGAACGTGCCGACGCGAGCGTCGTGCGCACCGGCTGCGGCCGCGCCGACATCACGGCCGAATTCACGCCGCACGATCGTGTCGCGCGCTGGCTCGACGAACACGCGTTCGACGCCGAGGACACCGTGATGCTGCGCCGCGTGATCGACGCGAACGGCCGGTCGCGCGCGTTCATCAACGGCACCAGCGCGACGCTCGCGCAACTGCGCGAACTCGGCGAGATGCTCGTCGACATCCACGGCCAGCACGCGCACCAACTGCTGATGCGGCCCGATGCGCAGCGCGAACTGTTCGACACGCACGCGGGGCTCGTCGCCGATGCCGCGAACGTCGCGCGCGCGTGGCGCGTCTGGCGCGACGCGACGCAGGCGATCGACGCCGCGAAGGCGCACGAGCGCGAGCTGCAGCTCGAACGCGAAAAGCTCGCGTGGCAGCTCGCGGAGCTCGACAAGCTCGCGCCGCAAGCCGGCGAATGGGACGAAGTCAGCAACGAGCACAAGCGCCTGTCGCATTCGGCGAACCTGATCGAAGGCGTGCGCGGCGCGCTCAACGCGCTGTCCGAGTCCGACGACGCGATGCTCGCGCAGCTCGGCGCGATCGTGTCGAAGCTGCGCAGCCTCGCCGACTACGACACCGCGCTCGGCGACGCACTCGCGTCGCTCGAACCGGCCGAAATCCAGCTGCAGGAAGCCGTCTATTCGCTGTCGCACTATGCGCAGCGCGTCGATCTCGATCCCGAGCGGCTCGCGCAGGTGGAAACGCGTCTCGATGCGCTGCACTCGACCGCCCGCAAGTTCCGGCTGCCGCCCGACACGCTGCACGAAGAACATGCGGCTCGCCGCGCGCAGCTCGCCGCGCTCGACGCGGCCGCCGATCTCGGCGCGCTCGAGGCGGTGCAGGCCAAGGCGCGGGAAGCCTATCTCGCCGACGCGAAACACCTGTCGAAGGCGCGCGCGCAGGCCGCCAAGGCACTTGGCACGGCCGTCACGGCCGGCATGCAGGAACTGTCGATGGCGGGCGGGAGTTTCGAAGTCGCGCTCGTGCCGCTCGCCGACGGCGGCCCGCACGGGCTCGAGCAGGTCGAGTTCCGGGTCGCCGGGCACGCCGGCGTGCCGCTGCGGCCGCTCGCGAAGGTCGCGTCGGGCGGCGAGCTCGCGCGGATCAGCCTCGCGCTCGCCGTGATCGCGAGCGCGGCGAGCCCGACGCCGACGCTGATCTTCGACGAAGTCGATACGGGGATCGGCGGCGGCGTCGCCGAAGTGGTCGGCCGCCTGCTGCATCAGCTCGGGCGCGACCGCCAGGTGCTGTGCGTGACGCACCTGCCGCAGGTCGCCGCGCGCGGCGACCACCACTTCCAGGTCGCGAAAGGCGCCGACGACCGCGGCGGTACCGTGTCGACGGTCGTCGCGCTCGATCGCGCCAACCGGATCGAGGAAGTCGCGCGGATGCTCGGCGGGCTCGAGATCACGGCGACGACGCGCAAGCACGCGAAGGAAATGCTGGCGGCCTGACGCGGCCGTCGGGCTGTCCCACTGTCCCGTCCACGCCGAACGGGCTCGCACCGTTCCGCTTTCGCGGCAAAACGCCTGCGGACGAAGCGCCCGCAACCCGCCCCGCCTTCGTTCAAACGCCCGTTTCGACCGCCCCGAACACCCGCGTCCACAGCGCCGTCACGGCCGCCCGCTCGTCGGCCACCACGGCCGGATCGACGCGCGCCTTCTCCATCCCGTCGAGTCGGAGCTTGTGCTGCAGCTTCCGGTACTTGCGGTAGGCCGCGCCGACGCGTTCGGCCTCGTCCTCGCCCATCAGCCCGAAGCGCGCGACCTCGCGCAACAGCGCGATGTTGCCCGTGTTGCGGATCAGCTCGGCGTCGCTCGACGCGTGCAGCAGCACCCAGTACTGGACGATGAACTCGATGTCGACCATCCCGCCGCGATCGTGCTTCAGGTCGAACAACTCGGTCTGGTTCGGGTGGCCGGCAAACACCTTGCCGCGCATGTCGACGATCTCCTTCGCCAGCACGCCGCCGTCGCGCGGCGTCGTCAGCACCTGCTGGCGGATCGCCTCGAAGTCCGCGCCGATCTGCGCGTCGCCCGCGCTGTAGCGGGCGCGCGTCAGCGCCTGGTGCTCCCATACCCACGCGGTATTCGCGGCGTCGCCCTCGCGCAGCTGGTAGCGGCGGAACGCGTCGAGATCGGTGACGAGCAGCCCGGCCTCGCCGTTCGGCCGCAGCCGCAGGTCGATGTCGAACAGCGCACCTGCGCCGGTCGCCGTCGTGAGCCACGTGATGAGCCGCCGCGTGAAGGTCGTGTAGACGTCCGCCGAGCGCTCGTCGGGGTCGTCGTACAGGAAGATCAGGTCGAGATCCGATGCGTAGCCGAGCTCCTTGCCGCCCAGCTTGCCGTACGCGATCACCGCGAATTTCGGCACGTCGCGATGGCGCTTCGCGAGCTGCGACCAGACGACTTCGATCGTCACGTCGAGCACCGCGTCGGCCAGCTCGGACAGCCGGTCGCTCACATGCTCGACCGACAGCTGCCCGGCAAGATCGATCAGCAGGATCCGGAACACCTCCGCATGCTGCGCGTGCCGCAGCAGGTCCATCTGTTGCTCGGGGCCGTCGGCCGCCGCGAGGCGCGCGCGCAGTGCGTCCTTGAACGCGGGCCAGTCGAACGGGCTCGCGATCGCCTCGTCGTCGAGCAGTTCGTCGAGCAGTTGCGGGTGGCGGATCAGGTAACCGCCGCCCCAGCGCGTCGCGCCGAGCACCGACAGCACGCGGTCGAGCGCGGCCGGATATTCGGTCAGCAGCGCGAGATAGACGCCCCGCCGGCTGACCGTCTCGAGCAGGTCGAACAGGCGCACGATCGTGTCGTCGCGGCGCGCGGCGTCGATCCTCGGCGCCGCCTCCAGCGCGCGTTGGGCGACGCGGTCGAAGCGGTGCCGGCTCTTTTCCGGCAGGCCCGTGTAGCGCGACGATTGCCAGACCGCGCGCAGCCGCGCGAGCACCGCCGCCGGATCGGCAAAGCCGAGGCCGTCGAGGCGGGCCGCGAGCGCGTCGTCCTCGCCGTCGTCGGCGAGCGCGCCGCTCCAGATCCACGCGGCGGCCGTCTCTTCGCCTGCGCCGCAGGGCGCGCCGTTCACCTTGTCGGCGAAGATCTGGTCGAACTGCGCCTCGACGAAGTTCCGGTACTCGTCCAGCACCGTCATCAGCGCCGCATAGTCGGCAAAACCGAGCGACGCGGCCAATGCCGCGCGTTCGTCGGGCTCGACCGGCATCGCGTGCGTCTGCGCGTCGTTGCGGTACTGCAGCCGGTGCTCGAGCGTACGCAGGAATTGGTAAGCGTCGGTCAGGCGTGCGCACACGTCCTCGCCGATCAGCCCGCGCGCCTGCGCATGGCGCAGCACCGCGAGCGTCGGCCGCACGCGGAACTCCGCATCCTGGCCGCCGCGGATCAGCTGGAACACCTGCGCGCTGAACTCGATCTCGCGAATCCCGCCGCGGCCGAGCTTGATGTCGTCGGCCTTGTCGGGGCGCATCGACGCACGGCGCGCGGCTTCCTGCCGAATCTGCTGGTGCAGCGAACGGATCGCGCCGATCACGCCGAAATCGAGATAGCGGCGGTACACGAACGGCTTGACGATCGACTCGAGCTGCGACTCCAGCCGCCGCGCCGCATCGCTGTCCCCTTCCGACACGAGCCGCCCCTTGATCCACGCATAGCGCTCCCACTCGCGCCCCTGCACGTAGAAATATTCCTCGAGCATCCCGATGCTGCACACGAGCGGCCCCGAATCGCCGTTCGGGCGCAGCCGCATGTCGACGCGAAACACGTAGCCGTCGGCGGTGACCTCGGACAGCACGCCGATCAGGCGCCGGCCGAGCCGCGTGAAGTATTCCTGCGTGGACAGCGGCGCGCGCGCGCCGCCGGTCGTCTCGCCGTCGTCCTCGTACACGAAGATCAGGTCGATGTCCGACGACACGTTCAGCTCGCGGCCGCCGAGCTTGCCCATCCCGACCACGCCGAGCACGACGCGCTGGCCGTCGGCGCCGCGCGGCTCGCCGTACTGCGCCTCGAGTTCGGCCGACAGCAGCGCCAGCGAGCGCTGCACGGCCACTTCGGCGAGATCGGTCATCGCGCCCGTCACCTCGGCGACGTCCGCGAGCCCGCGCAGGTCGCGCTCCGCGACCGCGCCGAACGCCTCCGCGCGCAGTTGCCGCAGCGCGCGCTTCAGTTGCTCCTCGGACGGCGCGGCCGCGCCGTCCGGCATCGCGAGCAGTTCGGTGAGGCGCGCATCGAGCTGCGCGCGGGCGAGCGGCGCGGCGGCCGTTTCGCCCAGAAACAGCGCGACGTAGCGCACGTTCGCCTGCACCCAGTCGTACAG
>NZ_JBFPFS010000022.1:0-110239 GCF_047978125.1 Burkholderia sp. LFS061
GCGCCGGCGCGCGCGGCACCGCGGGCGAGGCGGCCGGTGCGGGGTCCGGCGCGGGGTCCGGCGGCGGCCGGTTGCGGTTACCGAACGTCACGATCCTTTCCTCCATTTGACGAAGCGCGCGTACCACGGCTCGGCGACGGCCATCGGTTCGCCGGTGATGCCGTTCGCAAGCAGCCGGATCCCGTCCAGGAAGCCGTGGCGCTTCGCAACTTCGATCGGCTCGCCGAGGTTCTCGGCAACCGCCAGCGTCTGCGGCTCGTGCGGCAACTCGCGCAGCGACGCGCCGCCGAATGCCTCCGCGAAATCGGCCGGCTCGACGCGGCCCGCGACCGGCGCGAGCGGGTTGTTCAGCGCAATCGACAGCAGCCGCTCGCCCGGCAGCTCCTGCACGAAGCGCGCGAGCCGCGCGGATTCGTACGCGGCGTGCACCGAGCGGTCGGCGACGATGTAGACGAGATCGGACGCCTCGAGCGCATCCTCGAACAGCTTGCCGGCGCCGCTGCCGACGTCGAACAGCACGTAGTGGAAGCGGTCCTTCAGCATGTCGACCAGGCGCGCGACCACCCCGTCGCTCAGCGGCACGTCGGCGCCGTACGCAAGCTCGGCCGACAGCACGTGCAGGCGGTCGCCCTTCGTGACGAACATGCGGTCGAACAGCGCGTCGTCGGGACGCTGCTCCATGTTCAGCAATTCGACCAGCCCGTTGTTGCTGGACAGCCCGAGCATCGAGTTCGCGCCGCCGCCATGCAGGTTCAGGTCGATATACGCGACGCGGCGGCGCTTCTCTCCCGCCAGGCAGCGCGCGAGGCTCACCGCGATGGTCGTCGTGCCGACGCCGCCGCGTGCGCCGACGAAGCTGACGATCTTGCCGGTGCGCACCTGCACGACCGATTCCGTCGCCGTCAGCGCGCGCCGCATCAACTCGACGGTCAGCGGCTTGACGATGTAGTCCTGCACGCCGATGCCGAGCAGGTTGCGAAACAGCCCGACGTCGTTCTGCGTGCCGATCGCGACGACCCGCACCGACGGATCGCACACGTCGGCGAGCCGCATCAGGTCCGACACCGGCAGCACCGAATCCGACACGTCGATGACCAGCTGGCGCGGCGAACGCTCGTGCTGCTGCAGCAGCCGGATCGCGTCGTCGCAGGTGCCCGTCTGCAGGTGTGCACGCGTGATCGACAAATCGTGCGCGACGCGCCGGATCACGTCCTCGCTGCCCGGATCGGACACGACCGCGACGAGATCCGTCGCTCCGGCTGACGCGGCGCGCTTGGCGTTCTGGCGATCGAGGACGTTCATGGGCGACATCGCGATGGCCTCGGGAATCGGTTCAATGGCCGGGCGAGCCGGTCGTCGTCTGCGTCCTGCCGGGCGTCGGCTGCTTCACGCGATCCTCGACGTAGCGGCGCACCGCACCGGCCGCGACTTCCGCGTCGGCGCCGCCGTACGGCATGGGCGCGACGAGATCCTGCGGTCGCGCGAGCATGGCCGCGAGGTTCGTGTAGGTCGCGCAGCCAAACGGCACGCCCGGCCGCCCGAAGCCCGCATCGACGAGATGCGACGGCTGCATCAGCTTCGCGCAGTCGGGCGCCACCGCCTGCACGCCGTCGAAGCCGATCGACCGCGCGTCGGGCAGGTTCAGCGGCGGCGGCGCCGACATGCAGCCCGCCAGCGCCAGCGGCAGCAGTGCGGAGACGGTGGTTCGAGTTCGCATGGGCGCTCCTCCGGTTCAGTACACGAAGCCCGCGGCGCCGACGAGGCGCGGCGTGTCGCCCGACAGCAGGTCGAGCCCGAGGTTGCGCTGCACCGCGAACTCCAGATCGCTGCTCGGCCGCGCGACGGTGTCGATCGCCTGCTCGAGCTGGCCGGGCCCGGTCGGCTGCACGATGTACGGCGTAACGATCACGACCACCTCGGTCTTGTTGTCCTGGAAATTCTTCGACGAAAACAGCCGGCCGATGATCGGCAGCCGGCCGAGCCCCGGGATCTGCGACACGGTGTCGGCCGTCTGGCTCTGCAGCAGCCCGCCGATCGCGAAGCTCTGCCCGCTCGACAGCTCGACCGTCGTCTCGACGCGTCGCACGGTGAGCGCCGGCACCCTGATGCTGCCCGTCGTCACGCTGTTGCTCGCGTCGACCTCGCTCACTTCCGGCCGCACCTTCAGGCTGATGCGGTTGTCGGAGAGCACGGTCGGCGTGAAGTCGAGCGATACGCCGAACGGCTTGTACTCGACCGTGATCACCCCCGTGTTGCCGCTCTGCGCAACCGGGATCGGAATCTCGCCGCCCGCGAGGAAGCTCGCCGTCTCGCCCGACATCGCGGTCAGATTCGGCTCCGCGAGCATCGTGATCAGCCCTTCCTGATCGAGCGCGTCGAGCACGACGTCGATCGACCAGCGCCCCGCGCGGAAACCGCCGAGCACCGAGAATGCGCCGGTCGGCGACAGGTTGAACAGGCCGTTCGTCGGGTCGAACAGCGTGCGCCCGTTGAACAGCCCGCCGACGAAGTTGCCGGCGGCGCCGAGCGAGCTCCAGTTGATGCCGAGCTGCTGCGTGACGTTGCGACTCACCTCGGTCACCCGCACGCGCAGGTTCACCTGGATCGGGCGCGACAGCGTCAGCCGGTTGACGATCCTTTCCTTGTCGTGCAGGTACGGCCCGAGCGACTGCATCACGGCGTCCGCGTCGGCCGCGCCCGGCACCTTGCCCGACACCATCAGCGAGCCCGGCGCGCCGGACACCGACAGCTTCAGTTGCGGAAAGCGGCTGTCGAGCACCGCCTGCAGCGACGCCGTGTCGACCTGCACGATCACCGTCCTGCGCAGGATCGGCCGATGGTTCGCGCCGAGCGCGATCAGCGTGGTCGTGCCGGCCTTCTTGCCGAACACGAACACGGTGCGCGGCGACGGCACCTGGATGTCGGCGACGGTCGGATCGGCAACGAACATCGCGACCGCCGGCTCCGGCAGCGACAACAGCTCGCCCTTGCCGGTCGCGATCGACAGCGGCGCGCCGGCGTCCGGCGCGCGCGTGCCCTGCGCGAACGCGACGCCGGGCGCGACGAGGCCGGCCAGGCACCAGAGAGCGATCCAACGAACGATGCGCACCATGCGTGTTCCCGTCATCCCGTCAAATGCCGGCCGCCGCGCGGCCGGCCCGCTCCGTCGATCCGTCATTGCGGCACCGCCGCCCGCGGCGGCTGCGCCGTCCCGTCCGCCGCCGCGACATTGCCGCCGCCCGGCAGCGCCGGCATTCCCTGCAGGCCGGACGGCAGCGGCGGCAGGCCCGGCGTGCCGGTGCCGCCGCCGCGCGACCCGTCGTCGATCGAGGAACCGCGATAGATCACGACCGTGTTGTTCTGTCCCGTCGGCCGTGCGCCGCCGGCCACCGGCCCGGCGGACGGCGCGCGCGCGGCCTCGCGGGCCGCACGCGACACGTCGCCCGCCCACACCGGCTGCGTATCCGGCTCCTGCTCGTCGCCGCCCGCCGGTTGCCGCCGGTCGCTGGTCGCGAAGCTGCGCAGCGCGAGCGACAGCGAGCCGAGGCGCGTCGCGACCAGCACGACCTGCGCGGTGCGCGGCGCGACCTCGAGCGTGACCGTACGCGCTCGCGCCGTCGCGTCCGGCGCACTCGCGGGCGTCTTCGCCCGCTGAAATTCCGAGCCGACCGCAAGCACGCGCGCGCGCCGCACGACCGTCTCCGCTTCGAAGGTGCCGGGCGACGTCGCCGAGCCGCCGATCTGCTGCGTGAGCACCACGTCGACAAAGTCGCCCGGCTGGATCAGCCCCGCGTTGCCCGACACGTCGTCGACCGGCACCGAGATCGCGCGCATGCCGGGCTGCAGCGCGGCCGCGAGAAAATCCGGCGCGTCGGCCGGAATCACGTTGTCCGTGCGAATCGGCGTGCCGGCGCCGACGCGGTTGCGCAGCAGCGCGCCCTTCAGATCGGCGCCTGGCTGCGACTCGACGAATGCGCCCGGCGGCACCTGTGCGCGCGGCATGCGCTTCCATGCGAGATCGTTGTCGCGCAGCAGCAGCCCTTCCGGCAGATCGGCGGCCGCGACACGCACGCGCGCCTGATCCGGTGCGCCGGGTGCCGACGGCGTCGACGCGGCAACGTACAGTTCGCGCAGGATGAATGCGCCGATGCCGGCAGCGATGATCAGCACGGCCATTCTCAGAGGTTTGGGCATGGCGGCGCGCGTCCCCCGGCTAGGTAAGCGAGACCGCGTGCGGAAACGGCGCCCAGACGGCCAGCGCACCGCCGAGCGCGAGCGCGAGCCCGTACGGCACGCCGCGCGCGGCGACCGCGCGGGCGGGCGTGGCGCGCCGCTGCCAGGCGACGGCCGCGAGCGCGGCGAGACCGCATAACGCGCCACCCGCGCCGACGATCGTCAACACGGGGAACGCCAGCGTCGGGCCGGCCCACAGGAATACCGCCGCCGCCAGCTTGACGTCGCCGCCGCCGATCCAGCCCGCGTGGCGCAAGCCGCCGAACAGCAGCAGCATCGCGGCGGCGGTCGCGAGGTGGCCGGCCAGCGGCGCGAGCCCTTCGCGCACGAGCGCCGCCGCGACGAAATACAGCATCGCGAACGCCAGCACCGCGCGATTGGACAAGCGCCGGTCGCGCAGGTCCTGCGCCGCGAGCGACGCCAGCACGACCGTGGCCACCGACTGCACGAGAGTGAGCATGGGAGAGCCGTCCATCGGCGCACCCCCGGGTTGGATACGTTCTACCGCTGCGGATCCGTGTGTTCGTCGGCGGCGCGCGGGTTCAGGGGATCAGATCAGGCCCGTCACCTTCGTGATCAGCGCCGTGAACACGCTCGGCAAGCCGCCGGAAGTGCTGCTGAGGATCACGCCGACCGCTGCCAGCGCGACCACGACGATGCCGGCCAGCACCGCATATTCGAGCGAGCTGACGCCACGTTCATCACGCAGCAGGGACTTGACGTATTGCAGCATGGCAACCTCCGTGTGACGGGGTCGATGATCGACCGTTGAACGTAAAGACGCTGCATGGGTCCGGCGGCTGCATATGGCGTTCGCCCATTCGCGACTCATGCGGACGGCCCACGCATGAGGCCGTTCGCATTCCCCGAAGTCCACTCGATCACTGCGACGCGCAGCATGCAACGACGGCATCGATCGTTTCATTCGCACATCTGTTGTGCAGCCTCGCCGGTACGACGCCGACCGCACTGATTCGTCTAGGGTATAGACAATTTTTGAGACGATTTCAAATAATTTGGCGTCGGAATGTATTTATGGATAGCACCCTGCAATGATGAAATTCATGCAGGGGGTCTATCGAAATTCTTTGTCGCGGCATTCCGTATGGTTCAGATTGGATCAGACGTCGATGTAAGCATGTTAACTGCCGCGATGCGTCATTTCCCGTCTGGCGGAATAACCCGTTTCCATTCGATTTTTCGGGATGCCGGATGGGCCGTGCGCACCGTTTCACGCGAGGTGGTTCGCTTATGCCGGCCGGAAATCCGTTCACGCTCCGCCCGGCCAATTCGGCAAATATGACTGGTCCGGATCGGTTTTTTGAACCGACTGATGCCGATTTCACCGCCCTGATTCGCACGCCGATCGGCCGGCGAATCCGCAAATCCGCGATTTAGCCATTTCAGGAATTTTCCAGCCGGCGCTTGCCTGATCAGCAGGCGACACCAATCAACATGATCGGAATCCTGAACGATTCCGCGATACATGCGAATCCGCTTTTCGTTCGCGGAAACGGCACGCCCGGCCCCGCAACCCGCCAGGCGGCGATAAGCATAGTTCAAATCGTTGTTTGTCCCGCGCCGGAAGCGTCCACCAGAATGGCTCGACGCCTCCCTGTCCGATTTCATTTTCACGCTACCCGACGCACCATGACCGATCGATTCCCGTTTCCGCTGCGCCTGCTGCGATCACTGCTGGCGGCCACGCTGATGACGCTGGCGGCCGCCGCCGCGCACGCCGACAAGCCCGCCACCATCCGCATCGGCGTCGCCCAGCAGGGCGCCGGCGATCCGCCGACCTTCGGCGGCTCGAGCGCCGCCACCGCGCAATTGCAGCAACTGGTCGAAAAGGAATTCGCGGCCGACGGCATCAACGTGCAGTGGCTGTTCTTCAAGGGCGCGGGGCCGGCCGTCAACGAGGCGATCGCCAACAAGGCACTCGACTTCGCGTACCAGGGCGACCTGCCGGCCGTGCTCGCACGTTCGAACGGGATCAAGACGCACCTGCTGCTTGCCGCGAGCGTGCGCTCGGGCGTGAAGATCGCAGTCCCGCCCGACTCCGGCATCCGTTCGATCACCGATCTGAAGGACCGCCGCGTGTCGATCTTCCGCGGCACGAACCTGCAGCTCGTCGCCGACAACGCGCTCGCGAAAAACGGCCTCGGCGAACGCGACCTGCGCGTGATCAACCTCGACGCCGCGAGCTCGCTCGCCGCGCTCGCGTCGAAAGGCATCGACGCGTCGGTGGGCGACTACCAGCTATACAAGCTGCGCGACGCGGGGCTCGCGAAGATCATCTACGAATCGCAGAACGACGGCCCGCAGTACACGCGCCAGACCCACCTGCTCGTGCTGGACGATTTCGAACGCGCGCATCCGGACATCGTGCAGCGCGTCGTCAACGCGCTGGTCAAGGGCGCGCAATGGTCGTCCGACGAGGCGAACCGCGATGCGCTGTTCAAGCTGTGGGCGAAGAGCGGCGTCCCGTATTCGTCGTGGCAGGCGGACTATGCGAACCAGCGCCTGAAGGATCGCCTGTCGCCGCTGATCGATCCGTTCCTCGTCGCGCGCTACAAGGCCGTCGCGCAGGATGCACTGAAGCTGAAGCTGATCCGCCAGCCGGTCGACGTCGACGGCTGGTTCGAGCCGAAGTATCTCGACAACGCGCTGCGCACGCTGAAGCTCGAAAACTACTGGCCGCGCTACGACGCGGCCGGCAAGCCCCTTTCCTGACCCGGACCCGCCCCGATGAGCGACACCGCGATCCCGATTCCGTCGTCCGAGCCGCGTGCACTCGCCGCGCCGCCGCGCCGCGCGGCGGGCGTGAAGCGGCTCGCGTGGCAGCTCGCGCCGTGGGTACTGCCCGCGCTGCTGTTCGCGCTGTGGAGCGTCGGCAGCGCGCGCGGCTGGATCGCACCGCAGATCCTGCCGCCGCCCGAACGCGTGTACGACGCGCTCGCCGATCTCGCGACGAGCGGCGATCTCGCGCGCCACACGCTGGTCAGCCTGCAGCGCGTGCTGGTCGACTTCGCGGCCGGCTCGCTGCTCGGTTTCGCGATCGGCGTCGCGCTCGGCCTGTCGCGCACGCTGGAAGCCTATGTGCTGCCGAGCTTCAACGCGCTCGTGCAGATCCCGGTGCTCGGCTGGCTGCCGTTCCTGCTGCTGCTCGTCGGCGTCGGCGAACCGCTCAAGTACCTGCTGATCGCGCATGCAGCGCTCGTCCCCGTCACGATGAGCACGTTGCAGGGGTTTCGCCAGACGCCGCCTGCGCTCGGCGAAGTCGCGCGCGGGTTCGGCTACACGCGCCGGCAACGCATCGTCCACGTCGTGCTGCCGGCCGCGATCCCGACGCTCGCGACCGGCGTGCGGCTCGCGTTCACGAAGTCGTGGCTCGCGCTCGTCGTCGTCGAGCTCGTCGCGTCCTCCGAAGGGCTCGGCTACCTGATCGTGTACGGGCGGCAACTGTTCCAGCTCGATCTCGTGATGGCGGCCGTGGTCGTGGTCGGCGCGGTCGGCCTGCTGATCAACCGGCTGCTCGACGCACTCGAAGCGCGCCTGCGCCGCGGCGTGCCGTCCGCGTTCCGCGGCTGAACCGGCCTGCCCGCACCAACCGAAGGAAACCACCCGATGCCGCACTCCGCCACGTCGACGCTCGCGCCGGCTGCCACGCCGTCGCCCGTCACAGCCGCCCGCCGCCTGCATGCGCCCGACTGGCGCGGCTTCGTGCTGCCGCTCGTCGCGTTCGCGCTCTGGTGGGCGATCGCTTCCGCGCACGTCGTGAAAAGCGGGCTGCTCGTCGGCCCAGCCGACGTCCTGCACACCGCGTGGTCGCAGGTCACGAGCGGCGCGCTCGGCCGCGCACTGTCCGCGTCGCTCGCGCGCGAAGCCTGCGGTTTCGCGATCGGTGCGACGGGCGGGCTGCTGCTCGGCACCGCGCTCGGGCTGTCGCGCATCGCCGCGCGCATCGTCGGCCCGAGCTTCGACACGTTCAAGCAGATCTCGCTGTTCGCGTGGATTCCGCTGATCTCCGTGTGGTTCGGCCTCGGCGACGTCGCCAAGGTCGTGTTCCTGTCGCTCGCCGCGCTGTTGCCCGTCGCCGCGCACACGTGCGACGGCATTCACGCGGTGCCGCGCGCGTATGTCGACGTCGCCCGCGCGCTGCGCTATTCGCGGCTCCAGCTCGTCCGCTACGTGATCCTGCCGGCCGCACTGCCGTCGATCTTCACCGGGCTGTATCTCGGCCTGATCTATTCGTGGCTCGCGACGCTCGGCGCCGAATACCTGCTCGTTGCCGGCAGCGGGATCGGCAACACGCTGATCGACGGCAGCGAGCAGTTCCGGATGGATCTCGTGCTGTTCGGGATCATCGTCGTCGGCGTGACCGGCTGGGCACTGAACGCGATCGCGCGTGCGATCGAACGCAAGGTGCTGGCCCGGCGCGGCGACCTGTCGCGCTGATCTGACGCTCCTTCCCTGTCGCATCCTTCTTCGCTCCGCCATGACGACCCTCGCCTCCGACTCGCTCGACATCCTCCATGTAAGCAAGCACTACGCACAACGCGGTGCGGCGCTCGCCGTGC
Organism: Burkholderia sp. LFS061; assembly: GCF_047978125.1. Taxonomy (NCBI): domain Bacteria; kingdom Pseudomonadati; phylum Pseudomonadota; class Betaproteobacteria; order Burkholderiales; family Burkholderiaceae; genus Burkholderia; species Burkholderia sp. LFS061. The sequence continues at coordinate 8,814 of NZ_JBFPFS010000022.1, forward strand.
TCGACGACGTGTCGCTGCACGTGCGCGCCGGCGAATTCGTCACGATCGTCGGCGCGAGCGGCTGCGGCAAGTCCACGCTGCTGCGGCTGGTCGCGGGGCTCGATACCGACTACTCGGGCGAGATCCGCGCCGGCGACGAACGCGTGCGCGACACGTCGCTGCAGCGCGGGATCGTGTTCCAGGATCACCGGCTGTTCCCATGGCTCACCGTCGAGCAGAACATCGGCGCCGCGCTGCGCAACGCGCCGCTCGACGCCGTCGCGAAGCGGCGAGCGGTAGCCGACCACATCGCGCTCGTCGGGCTGAACGGCTTCGAGCACGCGTTTCCGAACCAGTTGTCGGGCGGGATGGCGCAGCGCGTCGCGATCGCGCGCGGCCTCGTGAACCGCCCGCGCGTGCTGCTGCTCGACGAGCCGTTCGGCGCGCTCGACGCGCAGACGCGCGCGCGGATGCAGAACGAATTGCTGCGCATCTGGGAACAGGAGCGCATCACGATGATGCTCGTCACGCACGACGTCGACGAAGCCGTCTACCTCGGCGACCGCGTCGTCACGATGGCGCCGCGCCCGGGCCGCATCGAACGCATCGTCGATGTCGCGCTGACGCGGCCGCGCCGGCGCGATTCGCCGGAATTCGCGCGGTTGCGCGATACGGTGCTCGCCGATTTCGACGATGGCGACCCGCCGCGCGACGACGGCGCGGGCGGCAAGCGCATCGACACGCCGCACGCGCACCGGATCGGTGAATTCCGGCTTGCGTGGTAGACACGTGTCGCGACCGCATTGCTCAGCATGACGACACATATCGATCATCGCAGCACGCACGCTAAGGTTGTGACGATTCATCGGTTCCGGTTCCGCGCGCTCCCTGCTTGAATGGAGACTCGACCGACCCGACTCCAGGAGACTCCCGATGTCCGAAGTCCAGCACGCCGCCCACCCGTCTTCGCATGCTTCGCACGCCGCGCCGCGCACGGCCGCCGCCCCGCTCCAGCTTCGCCAGGTTGCCGGCCGGATCGGCGCCGAGATCGCCGGCGTCCGGCTGTCGGCCACGCTCGACGACGCGACGTTCGACGCGATCCAGGTCGCGCTGCTGCGCCACAAGGTGCTGTTCTTCCGTGGCCAGCACCCTCTCGACGACACCGCGCAGGAAGCGTTCGCGCGCCGCTTCGGCGACACGGTCGCGCACCCGACCGTGCCGTCCGTCGACGGCAGCGCGCATCTGCTCGAACTCGATTCCGCGCACGGCGCCCGGGCGAATTCGTGGCACACCGACATCACGTTCGTCGATGCGTACCCGAAGATCTCGATCCTGCGCGCGGTCGTGATTCCGCCGTTCGGCGGCGATACGGTATGGGCCAACACGGCCGCCGCGTACGCGCATCTTCCCGACCCGCTGCGCGCGCTCGCCGACACGCTGTGGGCGATCCATACGAACGCATACGACTACGCGTCGACGCACGTGCATGCCGACGACACGCAGCTGAAGCGCTACCGCGAAGTGTTCACGTCGACCGTCTACGAAACCGAGCATCCGGTCGTGCGCGTGCATCCGGAAACCGGCGAACGCACGCTCGTGCTCGGGCACTTCGTGCAGCGGCTCAAGGGGCTGTCGGCGCAGGACTCCGCGCACCTGCTGCAGGTCTTCCACGAGCACGTGACGCGCCTCGAGAACACCGTGCGCTGGAACTGGCAGGAAGGCGACGTCGCGATCTGGGACAACCGCGCGACGCAGCACTACGCGATCAACGACTACGGCGCTGCGCGCCGCGTCGTGCGCCGAGCGACCGTTCACGGCGACGTGCCGGTCGGCATCGACGGCCGCCGGAGCGTCGTGCTGAAGGGGCCGGGCGCGACGCTGCAATAACGTCCGCGTACCGCGGCGGCGCCGTTCCGTGCGCGCCGCCGCGCGTTCCGCTCCATTCGCCACCGGACATTCCACCATGAACCTCCCGCCACCGCATCGACGCTTGCACGCGCAACGATGTCGGCCATCCGCCCCGTTCACTTCCGCCAGGAGCGTCGCATGAGCGCCCTACCCGAACCCGCCGCCCAGCCGGTCGACGTGATCCCGCTGTCCGCCCATATCGGCGCGGAAATACGCGGCGTCGACCTCACGCAACCGTTGACCACACCGCAGATCGCGGCCATCCGCACCGCGCTGCTGAAATGGCGCGTCATTTTCTTCCGCGAACAATTCCTCACGCACGACCAGCACGTCGCGTTCTCCGCGCAGTTCGGCGAGCCGACGGTCGGCCATCCGGTGTTCGGGCACGTCGATGGTCACCCGGCCGTCTATTCGATCGCGAAGCACCGCAAGGCGACGCGCTTCGAAGGCGAACCGGTGCGCCGGCCGTGGACGGGCTGGCACACCGACGTGACGGCCGCCGTGAACCCGCCGTGGGCGTCGATCCTGCGCGGCGTGACGATCCCGCCGTACGGCGGCGACACGCACTGGACCAATCTCGTACGCGCGTATGAAACGCTGTCCGAGCCGCTGCGCGGTTTCGTCGACGGCTTGCGCGGCATCCACCGCTTCACGCCGCCGGCCGGTGCGCGCGCCACCGGCGCGTTCGACGACGCGGTCGAACGCCGCCCGCTCGTGACCGAACATCCGCTCGTGCGCGTGCATCCGGAGACCGGCGAACGTGCGCTGTACGTGAGTCCGAGCTTCCTGAAATCGATCGTCGGGCTGACGCCGCGCGAGAGCCAGGCGCTGCTCGAACTGCTGTGGGAACATGTGACGCGGCCGGAATTCACGATCCGCTTCAAATGGGAACCGCGCAGCATCGCGTTCTGGGACAACCGCGCGACCGCGCACCTCGCGCCGGTCGACATCTTCGATCTCGACTTCGACCGCCAGCTCTACCGTACGACGCTCACCGGCGACGTTCCGGTCGGCCCCGACGGCCGGCCATCGGTCGCACTCGAAGGCTCGCCGGTCGAAACGGCGGCGGCCGTCGCGCTCAACTGATCGCAACCGACACCGGCGCGCGCAAGCGCGCCGGCCCTTCGTCCATCGATCTCCGTCAATCCAGCCACACGCCGTCGAACCGGTGCCCGCCGAGCGGCGAGAACGTCAGCCCGTGCACACGTTTCGACACCGGCAGCGACACGATCGACGTCGCGATCGGCGTGAACGGCACCTGGTCCTTGAACACCACCTGCGCCTGTTCGTACAGCGCCGTGCGCTTCGCGACGTCCGCATTCGAGCGCGCCGCGCTCACCAGCTTTTCGAAATCCTGATTGCACCACTTCGCGAGGTTGCTGCCGTGCACCGCGTCGCAGCCGAGCAGCGTGCCGAGCCAGTTGTCGGGGTCGCCGTTGTCGCCCGACCAGCCGTACAGGATCGCATCGTGCTGCCCGTCGTGCTTCGCGCGGCGGTTGTATTCGCCCCACTCGTAGCTGACGATCTTCGCGCGCACGCCGATCTTCGCCCAGTCCTGCTGGATCAGTTGCGCCATCAACTGCGCATTCGGGTTGTACGGGCGCTGCACCGGCATCGCCCACAGCGTCAGGTCGAAGCCGTTCGGGAAACCGGCCTGCGCGAGCAGCGCCTTCGCGGCGGCCGGATCGCGCGGCGCATCCTTCAGACGCGGGTTGTACGACCATTGTGCGGGCGGCATCGGGTTCGTCGCGATCTTCGCGTCGCCGTTGAAGACGGTCTTCACGATCGCCGTCTTGTCGATCGCGATGTCGAGCGCGCGCCGCACGTCGACGCGATCGAGCGGCGCATGCTGCGTGTTGTACGCGACGAAACCGACGTTGAAACCCGTTCCCGAGAACAGCTCCAGCTTCGGGTCGCGCCGCACCGTGTCGAGATCGGCCGGCCGCGGGAACGCCGATACCTGGCACTCGCCGGCCACCAGCTTCTGCAGGCGCGCGGCCGGGTCGGGCGTGATCGCGAACACGAGGCGCGCAAGCTTCACGTCGTCCGGCTTCCAGTAGTCGGGGTTCGCTTCGTAGCGGATCAGCGCATCTTTCTGATACGTGCGCAGCAGGAACGGCCCGGTGCCGACCGGGAACTGGTTGATGTCGGCCTCGCGATGGCGCGCCGCGAGCTGCGACGCATATTCGGCCGACAGCACCGACGCGAACGCCATCGCGAGGTTGCGCACGAACACGACGTCGGGCGTCTTCAGCACGAAGCGCACCGTGTAGTCGTCGACCTTCTCGATGCGCTCGACGTTGCGGTCGAAGCCGAGATCGCTGAAGTACGGGAAGCTGACCGGGTAAGCCTTGCGGAATGGATCGTCGGGATCGAGCATCCGGCGGAACGTAAACACGACGTCGTCGGCCTGGAACGGCCGCGTCGGCTTGAACCATGCAGTCGTCTGGAATTTCACGCCATGCCGCAGGTGGAACGTAATCGTGCGCTGATCGGGCGACACGTCCCAGCTCGTCGCGAGCGACGGTTCGAGATCGAGCGTGCCGCGCCTGAACTGCACGAGCCCGTTGTAGATCGTGTACGTGCTCGCGTCGAAATCGGTGCTCGTCGTGTGCTGGCCCGGATCGAAGCCGGCCGGGCTGCCTTCGCTGCAGTACACGAGCGTCTTGCCGGCCGGCGCGGCGAGCGCCTGCATGGCCGCGCCGGCGAGCAGCAGCGACGCGGCCATGCAACGGAGTGCGACAACGGCATGCGGTGCGCGACGTGCGCGGCGCACGGCTGACGAAACGAAAGAATGCTTCATGGTGGCGGAAAGGAGGAATGAGTCATGCGAATGACGACGGCCGATCTTCGCGCGCCTCCCGCCGATCGCTTACCAATTAATTCGGCGTTGCTTATCGCCGCGGGTGCATCCCGCTGCCAGTGCATGAATATGTCCGCGCAAGCGCCGGGATATCGCCCGGCAGCCTTGCCTCGCCACCGCCTTCCGGCCCCCTGCAGATTCTCCGGAATTGGCGCATCGTATCGGCTGGCAAACGCCGGCAGAGGCGCGCCGGGATCCGCCCGGCGACGCCACGCCGCCAGTTCCTGGAGGACCCACGATGTCGATCAGCTCCGATACGCCCTCTCGTCCCGTGAAGTCGCCGGGGCCCGATCATCCGATCGCGATCGAGCCGCATCCGTGGCGCGTGGTGGTCACGGTGGCCGGCAAGGTCGTCGCCGATACGCGCCGCGCGCTGGCGCTGCGCGAGGCCAGCTATCCGGCCGTTCTCTACATCCCGCGCGAAGACGCCGACATGTCGCTGCTGCGACGCACCGACCACGCGACATACTGCCCGTACAAGGGCGACTGCGCGTACTACTCGATCCCGGCCGGCGGCGCACGCGCGACCAACGCGGTGTGGACCTACGAGCATCCGTACCCGGCCGTCGAAGCGATTCGCGGGCACCTCGCGTTCTATCCGGACCGCGTCGATTCGATCGAGGAAAGCGCCGCCGACGCAGCCTGAGCGCCGCTGATTTGCATATGCGCATTCATTGGTTGGCCGCCGGCCCGCGCGGCCGTATCGTCCTGAATCCGGCGCGGGCCGGCCCGTTGCGAGCATCGCCCGCATCCGACCCCGTCCTGCGCCGGCCGCGTCGCCTTTGCGCGCGCCCCGTGAACCCGCACGCAGGACACCCCGATGAGCGACACACCGCACGCAGACGTTGAAACGACCCCGGCGAACCCGCGCCGCCGCCAATGGCTGCACGGCGCGGCCGCCGGGCTTGCCGGACTCGCGCTCGGGCCGCTCGCGACCCTGCCCGCACGGGCCCAGGACAACGGCACGCGGCTGCGCATCGGGTTCCAGAAATACGGCAACTTCGTCGTGCTGAAGGCCCGCGGCACGCTCGAGAAGCGCCTCGCGAGCCAGGGCGTCGCGGTGCAATGGCTCGAATTCCCGGCCGGCCCGCAACTGCTCGAAGGGCTGAACGCCGGCGCGATCGACGTCGGCACGGTCGGCGAAACGCCGCCGATCTTCGCGCAGGCGGCCGGTGTCGATTTCGTCTATATCGGCAACGAGCCGCCCGCGCCGCAGGGCGAAGCGATCGTCGTGCTGCCCGATTCGCCGATCCGCAGCGTCGCGCAGTTGCGCGGCAAGAAGGTCGCGTTCAACAAGGGCTCGAACGTCCACTACCTGCTCGTGAAGGCGCTCGAACACGCGGGCCTCGCGTATGCGGACATCCAGCCGATCTACCTGACGCCCGCCGACGCGCGCGCCGCGTTCGTGCAGCGCAGCGTCGATGCGTGGGTGATCTGGGATCCGTATCTGGCGGCCGCCGAACGGCAGCTCGGCGCGCGCGTGATCGCGAACGGCGAAGGGCTCGTGCGCAACACGCAGTACTACCTCGCCGCGCGCAAGTACGCGGCCGCTCACCCGCAGGTGCTGCGCGCGCTGCTCGACGAAGTCGACGCGGTCGATCGCTGGGCCCGCGACCACACGCCCGACGTCGCCGCGCAACTGTCACCGCTCGTCGGCCTCGACGCGCCGACGCTCGAAGTCGCGCTCAAGCGCGCCGGCTACGGCGTGCAGTCCGTCACCGACGCGACGGTCGCGTATCAGCAGAACATCGCCGACACGTTCAGCACGCTGAAGCTGATTCCGGGCAAGCTGACGGTCGCCAACGCGCGCTGATGCGCTGCCGAAGCACGACGCGACGCGACTCGTTATGGGGCAAGCGCCGCGCCGATGCGCCGCCATTCGTCGTAGTCGATGACGAGGCCGGCTTCGTCGATCGCGATATCGGCCGCATAGGTGCCGCTCTCGTAGCGATACGCGTGTGGCGCCGTATGCGTATAACGCTGCTCGCCGCGCACGATGGCGAAATCCGGAAAGCGCAGCCATGCGGTATGGATCGTCGCGGCGTCGCCGACGGCCAGCGCCAGCCGCCGGATCGGCAGCGTATTGGTCGACGGGCTGAAACCGAGGTCGATGTCGGTCGCGCCCGCGAGCAGCGGCGCGTCGACGCCGTCGATCGTCCAACGCCCGTCGTCGCATCCGAGGTCCAACCGTTGCGGCGGCAACGTGCCGAGCCAGCGTGTCACGCGCGCCGAGCGCGTGAGCCAGTCGGCACCGCAAGCGATCGCATAGTCGATGCGAAACGGCGTGCCGTCGATCGCGCCCGATACCGAACCCGACAGATCGATTCCCGTTCGCGTCTCCGCGAGCCGGCACCATTCGGCCGCCTGCCACGCCTGCACGATCTGCCATGCGACGCATCGCGTGCGCACCGCTTCATCCTGTTGCGTCATGTCGCCGTCTCCTGTCGGTCGCGCGAAAGCCGATTTTCGCTCATCGCGTCGATGAACACACGCGGCTTCGGCAACCGACCTCCGGCGATACGGATTGCGCCCGCCCTCACGCCTGCAGCGACTTCCCCGGCTCCTTCACGTGCGCGTCGACTTCCATCTGATAGAAGCGCGCGCTGACGAAGCCGAACAGCGTCCAGCCCAGGAACACGCACAGGCCGCCGAGCATCAGCGCCTGCTCGCCCGAGCTGACGAGCGCATAGAAGCTGTACGCGGTGGCGACCATCGCAATCACGTTCGTCAGCAGCGCCTTGGCCGGCGGCACCTTCGCGACCTTCTGGATCGTGATCAGCGCGGCCATCGACATCACGTACGGCACGAGGTTCGTGACGACCGCGAGATCGACGATCTTCTGGAACTGGCTGCTCAGCTCCGGGCTGATCGTCATCAGCGCCAGCGCGACCTGCGCGACGAGCAGGATCACCATGCCGACGATCGGCGTGCCGGTGCGCGTCGCACGCGCGAACACCGGCAGGAAGTAGCCGACGTCCGCCGAACTCTTGAACACCTGCGCGACCGTGAACTGCCAGCCGAGCAGCGAGCCGATGCACGCGATCACCATCAGCGCGGTGACGATCGTGCCGACCGTCGGCGTGAACATCGTCGCGAACGCGATGCCGAACGGCGCGTTCGACTTCGCGAGGATCGCATTCGGCACGATCCCCGCGATCACGTTGGTCGATACGATGTAGAAGATCGCCGAGGCGATCGTGCCGCCGAGCACGGCGATCGGCACGTTGCGCTCCGGGTTCTCCACCGCATCCGAGTTCGCGCACGCCGATTCGAGCCCGAGGAACGCCCACAGCGTCACCGCGATCGAACTGCCGACGGCCGGCCCGAACGGCATGTCGTGCGGATTCCACGCAGCGCCCCAGGTTGCGCCGCTGAACCAGAACCAGCCGATCAGCGACACGATGACGACCGGAATGATCACGCCCCACACGGTCACCGCGCCGATCCGGCCGGTGATGCGCGAGCCGCCGAAATTCGCGACCGTCGTGAGCACGAGCAGGAAGATCGTCCACAGACCCGTCTGCAGCGGCGACAGCGTCGCGCCGAACAGCACGGTGCCGTAGCCGACCGCCGTGACGCCGATCGCGACGTTGGCGATCACGAGCGACAGCCCGTACGTGTAGTTCGCCATGTAGTTGCCGGCCTTGCCGAACGCGTATTCCGCGTAGCCGCCCATCCCGCCCGGCTTGCGGCTCAACATCCCGCAGCGCGCGAACGCATAGGCCAGCGCGAGCGAGCCGCCGGCCGTGACGATCCACGACAGCAGCGAGATCGTGCCGACTTGCGCGAGCTTCGACGGCAGCAGGATGATGCCGGAGCCCATCATGTTGACCGCCGTGAGGATGGTGAGCTGCCAGACGTTCATCCGGTTCTTCGCCGCGGCCGCCGGGGCCGCGGCGGACATGCGCGCTGCGTTTTCCATGATCTCGATCCTTCGATGTGATGCCGCCGCGCGGCCGGTCGCTCGTGCGTCCGGCCTCTCGTTCAGGCCGTCAGGCAGTACACGCGGTACGTGCCGTCCTCGACTTCCACCCCGTGCGTATCGTGCGCGAAGCCCGGAAAGCGACGGTCGTACGCTTCGAGCGCCTTCAGGTAGCCGAGCACCGGGCCGCCGGCCGGCCCCGCGTTCTCGCCCGGCATCAGCAGCGGAATGCCCGGCGGATACGGCACGACGCCGGTGGCGACCGTGCGCCCGGCCAGCTCGTCGAGCGTGACCTGCTCGACGCGGCCCTGCACGAGATGCTCGTACGCGCGCACCGGGCTCATCTCCGGCTTCGGCAGGATCGAAAACGCCTCCGACATCAGCCGCGTCGTGCCGAGCTGCTCCATCGCTGCGAACATCGTGTCGGCCAGGTCCTTCAGCCCCATGCCCGCATAGCGCGCGCCGTGTTCCTTCGCGAGCGACGGAATCGCCATGTCGAGCGGCAGGTTCGCGTCGTAGTCGCGCTTGAAGTCGCACAGCGCGCTGACGAGCGAGCCCCACTTGCCCTTCGTGATGCCGATCGAGAACAGGAACAGGATCGTGAAGTCGGTCGTCTTCTCGACGACGATCCCGCGCGCATCGAGATAGGCGGTGACGACGCTCGCCGGAATGCCGACCGGCATCAGGCCGCCGGCCGGTGCGACGCCCGGCGTGACGATCGATACCTTGATCGGATCGAGCATGCAGTAGCCGTCCTCGATATTGCCGAAGCCGTGCCATTGCGCGCCGGGGCGCAGCACCCAGCACGACGGATCGCTCGCGAGCAGCTCGGGCGGCGCTTCGTGGAACGGCAGCGTGCGGCCCGTGCGTGCCTCGAGCACGGTGTCGGGCTGCCAGCATTCGAAGAACCAGTCGCCCTTCGCGTCGAACTCGTTGTTCATCCGCGCGATCATCTGCCGGAATGCGACGGCCTCCTCGATCGACTCGTGCGTCAGCGCTTCGCCGCCGGGGCCGTCCATCATCGCGGCCGCGACGTCGTTCGACGCGATGATCGCGTAGTTCGGCGACGTCGACGCGTGCATCATGAACGTTTCGTTAAACTGACCATGCGGAATCGGGCTGCGGCCGTCGCGCACGTGGATGTACGACGCTTGCGACAGCGCGGTCAGCAGCTTGTGCGTCGACTGCGTCGCGAACACCGTGGGCCGGTCCGCACGATGGTCGCGCGGATCGCCGTGCATCGCATGGCGGTCGCGGTAGATCGGATTGAAGCGCGCGTAGCCGTACCACGCTTCGTCGAAGTGCAGGCGGTCGACGCTCGCGCCGAGCAGCTCCTCGACACGGGCGACGTTGTAGCAGAGGCCGTCGTAAGTCGAGTTCGTGACGATCGCATGCTTCGGCTGGCGGTCGGCAAGCCCAGCCGCGAGCGGGTTCGATGCGATCGCCTCGCGGATCGCCGCCTGCGTGAGACGCTCGGACGCGATCGGCCCGATGATCCCGTAGCGGTTGCGCGTCGGTACCAGGTAAGTCGGAATCGCGCCCGACATCGTCATCGCATGCTCGGCCGACTTGTGGCAGTTGCGGTCGCACAGCGCGATCTGGTCGCGGCTCACGCTCGCCATCAGGATGATGCGGTTCGACGTCGACGAACCGTTCGTCACATGATACGTGCGATGCGCGCCGAACACGCGTGCCGCGTAGCGCTCGCTTTCGCCGATCGGGCCCGAGTGGTCGAGCAGCGAGCCGAGTTCGCCGACCGAGATCGACAGGTCGGAGCGGAACAGCGATTCGCCGAAGTATTCGAAGAACGCGCGGCCGACCGGCGACTTCAGGAAGCCCGTGCCGCCCGTGTGGCCGGGCGTATGCCACGAGTATTCGTAGACGCGAGAGAACTTCGCGAGCGCGCCGAACATCGGCGGCAGCACGGTCGAGCGATAGCGTTCGATCGCCGCGTGGATGCGCCCGCCGATGAAATCGGCCGTATCCTCGAGCAGCCACACGAAATCGTCGACCTGGCCCATGACCGCGGACGGCACCGACGACGCGACGCTGCGGTCGGCCAGCAGGAAGATCGGCACGTTGGCATTGCGATGCCGGATCGCTTCGACCACCGCCTCGGACGGCCCGTGGCCGTCCACGCCGAGATCCCAGTCGAGCAGCACGCACTGGATCGACGGATCGGAACGGATCAGCATGATCGCATCGTCGGCGGATGTCGCCGTGAGCACGTCGATGTCGCGTTGCGCGAGTTCCGCGCTCAGTGTGCGGACCGCGCGTCCGGTCGCCGTTTCCTGCGTGATTTCGTCGTCGACCAGCAGCGCACGCATGCCGAGACGACGAATGCCGCCGGCGGATGTATTCATGATGTTGCCCTCGCTGTTCCGATGCTTCGTTGGTGTTGTTCGTCTCACGAGCACGCGGACAGCAGGCCACGGTTGGCGACATGAGACGCTCGTCATTCCGGTTTGATTCGCCATCCGATTCGGATGCCGACTATGCCATGGATGCCTTTCGATGAAAAGCCGACGATTCGGCGAAACCGTCGATCCCTTTCAAATCGGATTTCATAATTGGATCATTTTTATGTGCACCGCAGCACGCCAATTCCCGCTTGTTTGATCCTTCTCATCTTTCAATGAAATTGCCGTTTCCGGTCGATTGAATTCGCCGGATTTTGTTGCTACGATCGGCTGCGTCGCGCACTGACCGGCGGCAGCCGTGCCTCGCTGCGCAAAGCTGCTTCCGCGGCGCGCATCGGCATTCAGCATTCGCGGAAGCGTTTCAATCGGCTGCAGCGCGTGTCGAATTACGTATCGGCACGAATTCGGCTCCCGTTTCCGCACATTTACCGGAGAGTTCGCGTGAGCCTGTTGAAAATCGCAGTCGAGCCGGCGCTGATTGGCGCCTTTCTCACCACGCACGAACAGGTCGACGTATTTCAGACCGATTTCACGAATATCGCGGCAATCGTCGTCGGAATCGATGCGGCGCAGAAAATCCTGAAAACGGTCGAAAGAACCGGCTTCGCGATTCCGTTCTTCGTCGCGGTCGAGCCCGACCAGGAAGTGCCGCCGTCGGTCCTGCCGAGCGCGAGCGGCGTGATCCAGCTCGGGCGCGGCAGCCGCCACTATTACGGCCGGCAGATTTCAGCCGCCGCCGATATCTACAGCGAGAACCTGCTGCCGCCGTTCTTCAAGGTCATGCGCGAATACGTGCAGCGCGGCTACGTCGAGTTCGACTGCCCCGGCCACCAGGGCGGCCAGTTCTTCTCGAATCATCCGCTCGGCCGGATGTTCGTCGACTTCTTCGGCGAGACGCTGTTTCGCGCCGACCTCTGCAACGCGGACGTCCGGCTCGGCGACCTGCTGATCCACGAAGGCCCCGCGCTGGAAGCGCAGCGCAACGCCGCGCGAATCTACAACGCCGACAAGACCTGGTTCGTGCTGAACGGCACGTCGACGTCGAACAAGGTCGTCACGAGCGCGCTGCTCGCGCCCGACGATCTCGTGCTGTTCGATCGCAACAACCACAAGTCGGTGCACCTCGGCGCGCTCGTGGTGTCCGGCGCGCGGCCCGTCTACCTCGAAACCGCGCGCAACGCGTGGGGCCTCATCGGCGGCGTCGACAGCGCGGCGCTCGGCGAAGCGCGCATTCGCGACGCGATCCGCGACGTCGCACCCGAGCGCGCCGACCTGCCGCGCCCGTTCCGGCTCGCGGTGATCCAGCTCGGCACCTACGACGGCACGATCTACAACGCACGCGAGATCGTCGACCGGATCGGGCATCTGTGCGACTACATCCTGTTCGACTCTGCGTGGGTCGGCTACGAACAGTTCATCCCGATGATGCAGGACTGCTCGCCGCTGATGCTGACGCTCGGCCCCGACGATCCCGGCATCTTCGTCACGCAGTCGGTGCACAAGCAGCAGGCCGGCTTCTCGCAGACGTCGCAGATTCACAAGAAGGACAGCCACATCGAAGGCCAGAAGCGTTTCTGCGATCATCGGCGCTTCAACAACGCGTACATGATCCATGCGTCGACGAGCCCGTTCTACCCGATGTTCGCGGCACTCGACGTCAACGCGCAGATGCATGCGGGCCCGGCCGGCAAACGACTGTGGCGCGACTGCGTCGCGCACGGCGTCGATGCACGCAAGCTGCTGCTGAAGACCTGCCGCCAGATCCGCCCGTTCGTTCCGCAGCAGGTCGACGGGCGCCCGTGGGCCGACTACCCGACCGAGCAGATCGTCGACGACCTGCGCTTCTTCCGCTTCCATCCGGCCGACACGTGGCACGGCTTCGAAGGCTATGCGAACGACCAGTACTTCGTCGATCCGTGCAAGCTGCTGCTGACGACGCCCGGCATCGATCGCGACACGCACGAGTACGCGCCGTTCGGCGCGCCGGCGCCGATCCTCGCGCGCTACCTGCGCGAGCACGGCGTCGTGCCCGAGAAGGCCGACCTGTACACGATCCTGTTCCTGCTCACGCCATCGGAAAGCTTCGGCAAGCTGCAGCATCTGGTCGCGCACCTCGCGCAGTTCGAACGCCATCTCGACCAGGACACGCCGCTGCGCGAAGCGATCCCGTCGTTGTGCGAAGCGTATCCGGAGCTGTACGGCAGCATGCGCCTGCGGCAGTTGTGCCAGCGCATGCACGATTTCTACCGCAGCCACGACATGAAGCATCTGCAGAAGCAGATGTTTCGGCGCGCGCAGTTCCCGAAGCAGGCGATGCTGCCGCAGGCCGCGAATGCCGAGCTGATCCGCAACAACGTCGAGCTCGTCACGCTCGATCGCATCGAAGGCCGGATCGCGACCGAAGGTGCGCTGCCCTATCCGCCCGGCATCTTCTGCGTGGTGCCCGGCGAAGCGTGGGGCGGCCCGGCGCTCGACTACTTCCGCGCGCTCGAAGCCGGGATCAACGCGCTGCCGGGTTTCGAACCGGAGATTCAGGGCGTCTACCTGCAGACGAAACCGGACGGCACGAAGCAGGCATCGGCATACGTGGTGGCCGACCACCCGCGCGCGTCGCTGATCTGACCGCGCAGCCCGCCTGCCGCGTCACCACGCCTGCCGATAGATCGCCAGCGCGTCGGCCTCGGTCACCTCGCGCGGATTGTTCACGAGCAGGCGCGTCTGCAGCATCGCGTCCGACGCCATCCTCGGCAGGTCGCCCTCGCCGATACCGACTTCGCGCAGCGTGCGCGGGATGCCCGTCGCGACGATCAGCCGGTCGATCTCCGCGATCAGCGCATGCGTTCTCGCTTCGTCGCTGCCCGTCGCCGACGGCGCGACGATCGCCGCGAGTTCCGCATACAGCGGCGCGGCGGTCGGCGCGTTGAAGCGCAGCACGTGCGGCAGCACGAGCGCATTCGACAGCCCGTGCGGCACGTGGAAGATCCCGCCGACCGGATAGGCCAGCGCATGCACGGCCGCGACCGGCGCGTTCGCGAATGCCTGCCCGGCGAACATCGCACCGACCAGCATCGACTCGCGTGCGTGCCGGTTGCGGCCGTCGTCGCAGGCCGCGAGCAGGTTGCGCGACAGCAGCGTCAGCGCGTGCACGGCCAGCATGTCGGACACCGGATTCTTCAGCCGCGCGGACGTATAGGCTTCGATCGCATGCACCATCGCGTCGATGCCCGTCGCGGCCGTCGCCGCACGCGGCAGGCCGAGCGTCAGCTCGGCATCGAGGATCGCGACGTCCGCGAACAGGTGCGGCGACACGACGCCCATCTTGCGCGCCTCGCCGACCGTGACGATCGATACGGCCGTCACTTCGGAGCCCGTGCCGGCCGTCGTCGGCATCTGCACGAGCGGCAGCCGCGCGCTCGCGACCTTGTCGACGCCGTACATGTCGGCCAGCACCTGCTGCCCCGGTGCAAGCACCGCGATCAGCTTCGCGACGTCCATCGACGATCCGCCGCCCAGGCCAAGCACGATCTCGGCCTCGGCCGAGACGGCCCGACTGGTCGCTTCGAGCACCACGTGCTCGGGCGGATCGGCGATCACGTCGTCGATCACGGTGACCTGCCAGCCGTGCGCGGCAAGGCTCTCCAGCGCGGGCGCAAGCACGCCACTGCGATGCAGGAACGCATCGGTGACGACGCACAGCCGCACGAGCGCCGGAAAGCGTTCGTGCAACAACGCGCCGAGCCGGCGCGCGGCGCCGAATTCGACGATCTGCGTCGGAACGGTACGGAATTGAAACGGGTTCATCGAATGCCTCCCGGTGGCGTCGCCGTGCCGGTGTCCGGCTGCACCATGTAGCGCGACACGTCGCGGCGATCGAGCAACGGAATGATCGCCCCGACACCGATGCGCTGGAAATGCGGCGTTTCCCGATGCACGTCGAGCCCGTCCGCGTCGCGGTAACGCTCGAGGATCACGATGTGGTCGGGATCTTCCGGTGACCGGAAATACGCATAGTCGAGATTCTTCGGCTCGGCGCGCGTCGCGGGCGCGAGCTCCGCGAGCAGCTCGATCACGCGGTCGCCGTTGCCCGGCTTCGCGTAAAAATGTGCGATGACCTGCAGGTAAGGTTCATTCATGCGGGGCTCCGTGTTCGACAAACACCTGTCGCGACGGGGGCGCACGCAATCCGCTGCGAACCGGAGGGATTCAAACGCGATGGCGCGACACCGTGTCACTGACTCGTCGTCGCATTGTATTGAATCGGCAATACCTTCGCAGCGCCGTGGCCGAACTGCGAAAAACATGTCGAATCTCGCTGCATATTCACGAAGCGTCGGTTCGTAACCATCCGCCCACCGACACGCCGGCGACTACCACGGCACCGTCCGCCCCAGATAGTCGAGGTATTCGAGCCCGGGGCGCCCCCGCTTCGCGATCAGCACGTCGACGAGGCTCGGCACGCTCTCGTCGATGGTCAGGCGTGCATCGGGCCCGCCCAGCTCCGTACGGACCCAGCCGGGCGCCATCAGCGCCAGCGCGCGCGGCGTGTCGGCCTGGCGCGCCGCGAAGCTGCGCATGAACTGGTTCAGCGCGGCCTTGCTGCCGCGATAGACCTCGCGCATCCCGCTGACGTTGTTCGCAACGCTGCCCTGCCCCGACGACATCGCGCCGATCAGGCCATGCGCGGTCACGAGATCCTGCAACGCCTCGATCACGCGCATCGGTGCAAGCGCATTCGTAATCATCACGCGCACGAATTCGTCGGTCGTCACTTCGCCGATCGTTTCGTTCGGGTCGTTGGTCGTCCCCGCATTCACGAACAGCACGTCGAAGCGCCTGCCCGACAGGCGCTCGCGCAGCGCCGCCAGTTGCGCCGGCTCGCAGATGTCGAGCGTATCGATCCCGAGCCGGCCGTCGAAGCGGTCCGCTAGGTCGTGCAGCTTCGTGCGTCCCGATCCTTCACGCACGGTGCCCGTTACGTTCCAGCCCTTGTTCAGGAATTGCTCCGCCATCGCAAGCCCGAGGCCGCGCGAAGCCGCGACGAGCAGGATCGAGGGTGCGTTCGGGTTCGATACGGTCGATTGCATGGTTGCCGCCTTTGCCGGGTTTCACGATGCGCCTACTATAGGCGCGCACCGGACCATGCACCAGACGCACCGAATGCAATCAATAGTTGCATCGAACGCCATGCCAGACCACGCAGTGGCGTATCCTGTCCGCATGGAAGACATCGACCTGAATCTCGTTACGGCGCTCGACGCGCTGCTGTCGGAAAGCAGCGTGACGGGCGCGGCGCGCCGGCTTGGCCTGAGCACGTCCGCCATGAGCCGCACGCTCACACGGCTGCGGCTCTCCACCGGCGACCCGTTGCTCGTGCGCGCCGGGCGCAAGCTCGTGCCGACGCCGCACGCGGCCGCATTGCGCGACCGCGTGCATGCGATTGCGAGCGACGCGCGCGCCGTGCTGCGGCCGGCGACGGCCGACGTGGACATGGCGACGCTCGCATCCACGTTCACCATTCGCGCGTCGGCGTCGTTCATGGAAATGCTGTCCGGCCCGGTGGTCGCCGCGATCGGCGAAGTCGCGCCGCACGTGCGCATCCGCTTCGTGCCCAAGCCCGACCGCGATCCGCAAGCGCTGCGCGACGGCACCGTCGATCTGGAAATCGGCAAGCGCGGCGACGACGCGCCCGAGCTGCACACACGCATGCTCGGTCACGACTGGCACGTCGCGGTGGCGCGCGCCGGACATCCGCTGTTCGCGTCGGCCAGGATCACGCCCGCACGCTATGCGGCCTGCCGTCACGTGATCGCATCGCAGCTCGGCGATTTCGACGGACCGGCCGACGACTCGACCGACCGATCCGGGCCGGGCCATACCGTGCACGTCGTCGTCCCCGGCTACCCCGATGCGATGCGTGTTGCGGCCAGCACCGACCTGATCGCGCTGGTGCCGCGCTCGAGCCTCGGCAACGCGTTCTCGCCGGGGCTCGCGGAAGCCCTCGGGCTACGCAGCTTCGAGATCCCGGTCCGCCTGCCCGCGATCCTCGTCGCCGCGCTATGGCATCCGCGCAATCACGGCGATCCCGTCCATCGTCGCCTGCGCGACGCGGTGATTGCGGTCTGCCAGCGCGCGTATCCGGATTCCCGCGCGCCACGCACACCGGCACGCGGCGCGGGAACACGCACGGCCGGCTGACGCCGAGCGCGTACCCGACGCCCGCCCCGGCGGCGCCGGCGGGCCCTTCGGCTAAAATGCCGCACTTTCCACCTTGTCCGGCCCGCTCGCCATGCAACCCGCCTCCCACGCCCAACCCGCCTCCCACGGCACAGACGCCGCAGAATCGGCCCGCGACCTCGTCTACGGCCCGAACGACCGGCCGGCGCCGATGGTCGCCTTCGTCGCCGCGCTGCAGCACCTGCTGGCGATCATCGTGCCGATCGTCACGCCCGGCTTGTTGATCTGCCAGGCGCTCGGCGTATCCAGCCGCGATACGACCCTGATCGTATCGATGTCGCTGGTGATTTCCGGCATCGCCACCTTCGTCCAGTGCAAGCGCTTCGGCCCGCTGGGCGCCGGCCTGCTGATCGTCCAGGGCACCAGCTTCAACTTCGTCGGCCCGCTGATCGCGGGCGGCAGCCTGATGGTCAAGCAGGGCACGCCGGTCGAGACCGTGATGGCCGCGATCTTCGGCGTCGTGATGGCCGGTTCGTTCGTCGAGATGAGCGTGTCGCGCATCCTGCCGTTCGTGAAGCGCCTGATCACGCCGCTCGTCACCGGCATCGTCGTGCTGCTGATCGGCCTCACGCTGATCAAGGTCGGCCTCGTCAGCATGGGCGGCGGCTTTGGCGCGATGGCAAAGGGCACGTTCGCGAGCGCGGAGAACCTGACGCTGTCCGGCCTCGTGCTCGGCACGATCATCCTGCTGAACCGCGTGCCGATCGTCTGGGTGCGCAGCACCGCGCTCGTCATCGCGCTCGCGATCGGCTACCTCGCGGCTGCGTTCCTCGGCCGCCTCGACTTCACCGGCATGCAGCAGGCCGCGCTGTTCCAGGTTCCGACGCCGCTGCACTTCGGCATCGGCTTCTCGTGGTCGCTGTTCGTGCCGATGCTGATCATCTACCTCGTCACGTCGCTCGAAGCGATCGGCGACGTCACGGCCACCAGCAAGATCTCGAACGAGCCGGTCGAGGGGCCGGTGTGGATGCAACGAATCAAGGGCGGCGTGCTCGTCAACGGCGCGAACTCGCTGCTGGCCGGCGTGTTCAATACGTTCCCGAGCTCCGTGTTCGCGCAGAACAACGGCGTGATCCAGATCACCGGCGTCGCGAGCCGCCATGTCGGCATCTGGATCGCGGGCATGCTGGTGGTGCTCGGCCTGTTCCCGGTCGTCGCCGGCGTGCTGCAGGCCGTGCCGGAGCCCGTGCTCGGCGGCGCGGCGATGGTGATGTTCGGCGCGGTGGCCGCATCGGGCATCAACATTCTCGCGGGCGTCCAGCTCGACCGCCGCGCGCTGCTGATCATCGCGGTGTCGCTGGCGCTCGGCCTCGGCGTGTCGCAGGTGCCGGACATTCTGAACAGCCTGCCGCACGCGCTGAAGAACGTGCTGGAATCGGGCGTCGCAACGGGCGGCATCTGCGCGCTCGTGATGAACTGGTTCCTGCCGGAAAAGAAGTAAGGACGGAATGCGCGGCAACCGCGCGGTGTTTCAGGCACCGCGTCGGCCGGCCCGCACGCCGGTTCAACCCGACCGCGCCAGACAGCCGCGGCCTCGCACCAGAGGCAATCCGCGTCGCCCGAAATAAGATGGCCACCCGAAGGGCGACGCGCGTATGATGAACTCATCCGGGCATTCTTGAGCCGTTCGACTGCTCGCCCTCCATCTCCCCTCTTGCTGCATCGCGCTCACGTTCGCACGCAGCGTTACGCCTTTCGCCCCACCCCGTCGCGCCACACTGGCGATACTGGCCGGACGCGTTCGTCCCCGCGATTCGTCGCGACCGAACGTTCAGAAGCTCGTCATGAGCGTGCGTCTTTATCGTGGGTTCGAATTTTGCCCGCTCATTTGTCCCCATGTGTCGGCGCAGAACGGCCGCCCGCATGATGACGACGCCGGCTTCGTCACAGTGGTCGAGATTTTACGTGCGGGCACTGACGACAACATCGCTCGAAACTGGCCCGCACGGCGGCTTTTCGAGTGAAATCAAACGCGCTCGCCGTGCAGCAAGCCAAGAAGTGAACCATAACCGGGAGTCGAAAAACATGAGCTGGTACTGCGATGTGGAGCGCGAACTGGCTCATATCAGGGGAGCGATCGGACTGCTCGAGCAAACACACGACGCCTTCACCAACCGATCGCCAGTGAGCGATCCGGCGTATTGGCGAGTCAAGCTCGACACACTCCGGACACGATTTGAGCGCAATAAGGTACTTGAATACCAGATCACCGAGCTTTCCGCTCGCCTCGATCGAATCCGGGATCCGAACTTCCGCAAATAAGAATTTGCCACGCACGTCCGAGAATTCGGTTGCACATCAATTCGGGACCCAACACATCTTGAATGCCGGATTGCAGGCTGCAGAACAGCTCGGCGAACGCAGTATCCGCGGCGGCGGTCGTCGCGCGAGTCGCCTTGACCCGGCCTCACTCGCGAGTCGGTTCGTCATCCATATCGTTTTTCCGGCATGCATCCCGGGAAGCAGCCAAACCGGGCTCATGCCGGACTTCGGAGCAACATCATGACTGACGCCAACCCAAACAGCACCTTCCGGCACCTTCCACTGACACCCGAACAGGATGCGGAAATCCGGCACTACATCAGGAAGAAAGAACAACGGGGCGAACCATGGGACACCCTGGAACTGGCGACGATGCTCAAGGACATGCTCGATCCTCCCGTCAATGACGACGAGGAGCCCGACGCCGACGTCGAGGAAACGAAGCTGGCCTGCGAGTATGCATTGGCCTCGATCGACGAGGCCATGGAACCTGTTTCCGCGAGTGAGGAACGAAACGCGGCAATGGAAGCCGAGGAGATGAAACACCCCAGGCGGTAGCGCGCCTCCAGATCCGAAACTCGAACCGAAGCTGCGCCGTCGTCCCGATCTTCATCGCCTTTGTGTCGCCCTTCCGTATCGTTGCCGCTTGCAAAAGCTGGAACGAATGCGTCGGGCACGATCCTGACGCCGCAAGCTGCATCGACACCGGGCCCGAAGACGGGCGATGTCGCGCAAAGCCCGGTCGAAGCGAGCGAACTCCGTGGACTCGCCCCAGGCAAGCTTTGCCTTCAACCTGGACCGGCCGGCCATCCTTCCACCCGCTTTGTCGCGTATGCAACCGCATCGTCACGCGCCTCGAAGCCGGCCAGATCGCCGCTGGCGTGCGCTTGTCCCTGACGGCGGATGCGATCGCGGATTGCTTCCGATCCGATCGCAGGCATGACACCTGCATCGAGTGCGTTTCGCCATCCTGACCGAATCCCTTCCGAGCAAACCACGGCAGTGCACGACCTGTGCAGACGACCGTTCAGAAGAAGTTCAGTGCGCCCATAGCTGGCCACGCCGCTCGATCGAGGCCACAACGATATTCAATACATGACGGACGACGTCCTCATCCGTCATACCCGCATCAAGGTACTGGCGGACCTTCATGATCTGCGGCTGATGAGAACCGTCATCGTTGTCCATCACGAAAATACTGGCCGTCGCGGTGTCGGTCATCAGGGCTACCTGAATGGTCTTGCCGAAAACGATCGTTTGCATGCTTAGGGTAGTCATCGCCGTGTCCGGTCTGGTTATTGGGGGCTCAAGTATGCGCCCCTATACCCGGGCGAATCCTCCTGTAAGCGCTCCATTTCCAGCCGATTCACGGGTTATTCGCTCGCTGCGAGCAGCTTCGACTTATCGGTGCAATTTCGGTGCCGATCGCTCGGGTTTATTTTGCATCTCGGATTCAACCCGTCGGTTCCCGGTGCTCGCACAAGTCACTCTGGACATAACCGGTTTCCGTATGATCGAGCGGTTCCGGCAGATGCCGCCTTGGCACCGTGATCAACGCTGGCTAGAATCTCGCCAGTGTCCATGCACCCGAGCCCATGAGTTCTCCCCAACCGACCGAAGTACCCGTTAAAGAACGGGCGACGATCGTCTGCTACCGCGACGGCCAAGTCTTGCTCGTCGCGCGCGCGTCGTCGCGCTGGGCCCTTCCGGGCGGCACGATCAAGCGTGGGGAAACGCCGCTCGAAGCCGCGCATCGCGAGTTATGCGAAGAAACCGGCATAACCGGCCAGCATCTCGTTTACTCGATGCAGTTCACCGGACTCGCGAAGGCACATCACGTGTTCTTCACCGAAGTCGGCCCGAACCAGACGCCGCAAGCGAACAACGAGATCGAGAAATGCAGGTGGTTTCCCGTCGACGGCGTCGACGACCTACGCGCGAGCATCCCGACGAAGCGAATCGTCGAACTCGTCTATAACCACGAAATCCGCAAGTCGTAGCCCGCACGAATCCCGTGCGGCTCGTGCGCATAGAGGACAAGCGCATTCCCGAGCCGTCTCCGGCCCGAGTCGTTTTCCGTGGATCACTGCGGCCGCGCGGCCGCTCAGTGCGCGCGCTTTCTTCGTAACTCGTGCGTGGAATAAACGACGAGGAAGATGCCCAGCATCGCGGCACCGGACGCCATGAAGTCGTTTGCGGTTCCCGAGCTGTGCAGGGACGTCGGGAAGATGCCGAGACTCAGTCCTGCGGCGGCAAGAAGCAATCCTGCAGCCACACCCCAGATCGGTCCGGCGGTCTTGTCGATTTTATTTTTCATGCAGCACCCGTCTACAGTCATTACCTGGCCGGTATCGGCAAAAGGCGCCGCGCCTACCTCCAGTGGTTCCACTATAGCCGGGAAATAATTCGCAAACTTTCAGTGCTTTTCCCGATCAAGTTTGTTCGGTTACGGCCGCTGTGCAGTGCCGGCCCGCGGCGCAAGTACGCGCCGTCAAGCACGCCGATTCGCAGGAAAACGGGATGGCGGAAGGCAGCAGACTCCAACCATCGGCCGCGGAGACCCGCCAGGTAAGACTCCCGCAATTGCAGATGGCCTCCTACCTACGATCCTACCCATATCGGGTTCGGTGGCAATCCTATATCGGCCGCAACGCCCTGATGGCAATGGGACGCCGAGCAGTTTTCCGCCAAAATGCCCCAAAAGCTGCCCTCACGGCGTCGGTTGCGTTCAGGACGCGCCCTACAGGCCGCTACGATGCTGGCATGTGGTCCGACGAGAGAGTTATGTAAATCAATCACAGTCAGAATTATCCTGCAAACCTGCGTGATGGATTTCGGTCGGATGACGTCACTTTCGCACGGATTCTCGTTCCCCCGTCGATGGGCAGCACCCCGATGAAGTCGTCGATTGACTAATTTTTCCACAAGGAGATACCTTCAGACTCATGGCTACTTATCTCGAACTCAAAGCGCAGGCAGAAGCTCTGGCACAGCAAGCGGAGGAAGCCCGGCTCGCCGAACTGGACAGCATCATCGCGACGATGCGTGAACAGATCGCCGAGTATGGCATCACGCCCGAGCAGATTTTTGGGCGACGTCGTGCAGTTTCCACCAGCACGCGGGCGCAGATTGCCCCGAAATACCGAGATCCTAAGACCGGGGCAACCTGGAGCGGCCGCGGCAAAGCACCTCAATGGATTGCGAACGCAAAGAACCGCGATCGGTTTTTGATCGAACAGTAAGCCCGACAAGCGGTTGAGCACGATGCCGTTCTCGTTCCCCACAGGAAATACTGGGCGACGTGTCGTGAGCCGACATCTTTGTTGCCGCGGCAAACAGGCATGGCGACATATTTCCGCGTGCAGCGGTGGCCGTAAAAGATGGATGTGCTACGTTGACCCGTGATGGCGCCGAAGTCTGGAACTGCAGCGCGCGCTACGCTGCTGCGCACTTCAACGTTCAGTCCGCTTGGATGGATCTGCCGATGAGCCAGCGTGTTCAGATTACGCCGGGCGTCGTGTTCTCCGCCGATGTACTTGGTGCCGAGTGGGCACGCAAGTATCAACAGTTCGCCGGGGGAGAAGTGCTAAGCGGGAATGCCCCGTCCGCGGTTCGGCGGGGACGCCCTCAGCGGCGTCGCTGCGCGCTCGCGAAGCGCACGCTCAATCGCCCGTTCGCCGGCCCGCTGTATCTGGGCGTCTGGCCGCTCGTCGCACGCGGCCGGCGATGCGCGTTCGGTGCGCCGGCGCGGACCGGCGGGCACCGGCATCGGCAGCAGACGGCACCCGGCGAGTATCGCTGCGTGCGGATCGGCATGCGCACGGTTTAGTGCGCGCATGCCACGGGTATCTGCATCTCGATAACATCGTCCGCTGGCGCAACCGGATCCTGATGTTGAACTGCAAGACTGAATCCCGTCAGCGAGAAAGGCCGAGGGGAACAAGACATTGCGGCGCCGGGCCGACGAGATCCTCGCTCGGCTCGAACGGCTTTGAGCGCGGCATCGCGTGACGTCTGCTGCACATCCCCGCATTACCATGCGAAGTCCGCTCGCTGCGACACATTCAGCGCCTTCGGCAAAACAACACGCACGACGGTCCCCGTCCCGGCGGCACTATCGATTTCAATCTCCGCCCCAAGCGCTCTCGCTCGCTCTTGCATTCCGAGCAAACCATAGGTAGTTCGCTGAGATTGGGTCTTCATTTCGAAACCTTGGCCATTGTCCGCAATCGACAGTTCGTATGCGGCGCCAAGATCAGCCATTCGCAGTTCGACGTGGGTGGCATTGGCGTGGCGCATGATGTTGGTCAGGGCCTCCTGGGCCACTCGAAACACCGCGGTCGCACGCGGCTCGTCGAGCGCCGGCTCTTCGCCGATGAGCAGAAAGCGGCACGTCATCAGTTCGTGACGCGAGAACTCCGCAGCGAGCCACTCGAGCGCGGATGCCAGACCGTAATTGAGTGCTGCCGGCCGAAGATGGCTCGCAACATCGCGCACAATCCGTACAGTCTTGTCGACGAGGCTAGCCATCTCGACAATCTTCTGTGCTTGCTGCTCCGAAACAGGCGCAATTCTCCCGAGCAGGCCGAGGTTGATTTTCAGTATGGTCAGCATCTGGCCCAACTCGTCGTGAATCGTCAATGCAATCTGCTTGCGCTCTTCTTCCCGAATCGATTCCATGTACTCCGCCAATTCCCGCAGTCGCTTTTTCGAAGCCCGGAGGTTGGCTTCGGCTCGCCGTCGCTCGGACACTTCGCCGGCCAGGCGCTCGCGATGCATTAGCAGCCGCTGATGCGCACGTCGCCGCTCGGTAATGTTCGAGATCATGCCTTCCAGAAATTCGACGGATCCCGACGAGTTCACGATTGCTCGTGCATTCAGTTCTACCCATATCCGCTCGCCATGCAGCTTGCGTAGTTCCATCTCGCATGCGACGACGCCATTATGCGCACTCGCATTCGCAAAAAGTTCGCTAATTTGCTCCGCGGAAAACAAGCGTCTCTGTGCGTATCCTCCCAGGCTTGCTTGCTTCAGTTGATCTGCGGACGGGTAATCGAACAAACGGACCATTGCGGGATTCACGTCCAGGAGCTGGCCGTTGCGATCCAGCCGGAATATCCCTTCGCTTGAGTTCTCGAAAATGCGCCGATACTTTGTTTCACTCGCACGTAACGAGCTTATCGTCGCACCTACGTTGCGAACCATGATATCCACACGCGCCGCAAACATGGCGAGTTGCCCCCTTGTCCCGACGGAGCCCGTGACACTCAGATCACCCAATGCAATCCGGTCCACCTTGCGGGACAATGGGTCGATGGGCCTCCGCACCATCCATTTCAGCAGATACAGTGTGACGATATGCAACCCGGCGAGCAGGACGAAAAAGGTTGTAAGCAGTATCGTCTGAGCGTGCCGAATCTCGGCTCTCACGATGTCGGTCGACATCACGACTTTGATAGAGCCCAGGCGCTCACGATCCGCGCCGTCCGGACCTGCATGATATATCCCGGTAACCCGGACGATCTCGCCCATCGGATGAGTGGACGGATGTGGCTTTACCGATGAGATGACGCCACCCTGGACCGTCGTGACCGTGAACTCGTCGACTTCGGGATTGCCAGCAAGAGAATTGATCAGCGCGTCGATGGACGGCTTGTCGCCGTTACGTAGCAAGGGGGCGATTGCCAGACTCAGGAAATCGCTGATACGTGCCGTCCTGCTCTCCAGCTCGGCAAAGTGAATTTCCTCTTCGTGCCGCGTCAGTGCGTATCCACCGATTCCGCCGACAACAAGCATCATCGCAAACAGCCCCAACATCAGCCGGCCATGCAATCCGAGCCGCCGAAGCGGGTATACCAGCCATTTGATGCAAGACGTCATGCCAACTTCTTCACGTGGTCCAGTAGACGGTCGATGCCAAACTCGTCGGGGGTGCGACGAACATCGCGGTACCAGAAAAAAGGCCGAAATCCGAATCGGCCGGGCCATTGAACAGCAGCTCGCAAAAGTGCGCCGCGCGCCCGAAAGAGATCAGCGTCGACGTGTTGCAGATAACGCTCCCGACGCTGCGATGCACCACCCCTTGTCCGTCATCGTACAACAATTCAAGGCTCCTCTGAACCGCTTCTACGTCCTCTGCCCTGAATCGCGGTAGCAATGGTCGCGGCCGTGCTGCCGCGCGGCGGGGCTGCGCTGCAATTGAGCAGCGAAACGCGGCGACCGCGAAATCCAACCGGCTGAGCGTGCCGTTCGTCTCAACGTAGATACCGATGGACCGAGGGGATTTGCCCCCAATTCATAGAACCGTGAAACGACTAGCTCCGACACGAGCTGCCGCACTGGCAACCCGCCTTCGTGGCCGAGGCAAAATCGCCACATGCCAATACCTGAGGCCTTGCTGCCAATTTTTTCTCAAACAATTATAATCGCGCCAATTTTTCAATATTACGAAGTAGATGCGTCGTAACGCACCCGATTGGTGCGAGACGCCACGTATGTCTGCAGCCACTTACCTCCGAGTGGGTACGCCTTATGATCCGCACCTTTATCGTCGACGACCATACCCTCGTCCGCGCCGGCATCACGCAAATCCTTTCCACGACGCCTGACATCGCTGTGGTGGGGGAAGCAGGAGATGGCGACGAGGCGCTCGCACTGCTGCGGACTCAGCCATTTGACATGTTGCTACTCGACATGATGTTGCCCGGAGCGTCAGGCGTCGAATTGATCCTGTCGATCCGTCACGAATATCCTGCACTGCCGATCCTGGTGCTGAGCGTTCATGACGACAGCCAGACAGTCACTCGTGCATTGCGCGCCGGTGCGTCTGGCTACTTGGCAAAGACCAGCGAGCCTCACATACTGATTTCAGCAATTCGCCGGCTCGCCAGCGGCGGACGCTTCATCGACCCGCAGCTCGTCGAAACACTTATCTTTGACGCGCCTCAAGCGCTACCGGCTGGCAGGGAATTGCTATCGGCTCGCGAACAGCAAGTGCTGGAGCGTCTTGCCGCAGGCTGCACCATAAACGAAATTGCCGCCGAGTTTTCCCTCAGCGCTAAAACCATCAGCACACATAAAATGAGACTCATGCAGAAGCTTGGCATCGACAATAATGCCGACCTGATTCGATATGCGATAGAAAACAATGTTCGCGCCAGCCAATTTATCTGACTTGGAAATATATTTTAAATTGATATATTCCAATACAAAATAAACTAAATTTCGGTCGAAGGACGAGGTTCGGTCACGCTTTAATTAATTTCGGTATCAGCAACATACATATGTTCGGCTTCAGCCCGATACGATTTGATATGTCGCATCAAGGTCGCACGGTGCACGTTGAAACGTTTTGCAACCTGTGACAGGGAGTAGTGTCTCAACAAGTCGCGCGCCTCGATACATTGGGCGTCGCTCAGTACCTTCGGGCGCCCGATCTGGCTGCCCCGATCGCGGGCGGCCTCCATCCCGGCACGCGTCCGCTCACTAATTAGGCCTCGCTCGAACTCGGCAATGGCCGCGAGCATATGGAAAGTAAAGCGCCCGCTCGACGAACGCGTATCAATATATTCCGTCAGCGATACGACGCGGATCTTACGCTTGTCGAGCTGAGCCATGATGTTCGCTAGATGACTGAGCGAGCGTCCGAGCCGATCGAGCTTCCAGACGACGAGCGTATCGCCGGTTGCCGTCACCTCCAGTACGCTGCTCAAGCCCGGCCGCTCGAACTTTGCGCCCGAAATTCCCTTGTCGAAATAGATCCCGTCGCATCCGAAGGTCTCGAGTGCCTTGATCTGCATATCGAGATGCTGTTCGTCGGTCGACACGCGCGCATATCCGACTTTTCTCCCCGTTTCGTACATGCCAATCCCTCAGATTATTTCCATGTCTGAAAATGTATTTCGATATGCGTGGCCGGAGCCACCCTGGAATTTTAATCTTCAGCCTTCTCGGCTCTCGACTTGCAGGAGTGTATCCTCACGAAATTGTTAATAATGTTAAACATTGAAAATGATGCGCACGATTATTTAGGCTTATCCGTAATTCCTATAACCCCATCGGATCACTCTCAATTCATCGATAAGGATTTCCCTACACGGATCACCAAAATCCTCAAACCTGGTCACCGGAAAATTTTTGCGAAATCTGCGCTACATCGATCGCACGGCAACTTGTCAACGAGACGTTTTATTGGCCCGAATTAAATAATTTATAGATTATTTCTTTGAATCGACCAATGATAATCCCTCTCTTCGCGCAGGGAACGCGGTGATTACCTTCCAAGGAACATGCAACGCGCGTGGCGCACTTGTCCCTGCTCGCGGCGCTCCGGCCTACGATGCCGCGATCTGTCGCCGCGCAAATGCTTCACGGCGCACATGCGCGGTGGGCAGCGAGATCAATCGGCCCACGTTGACGGGAAACGGAGGACCGGATGCCAGGGCTGCCGCCTCATCTCGCGAGAAACGAGATGTCGAACAACACCCCGAACGCGACATCACGAGCCGCCCCTGAAGGATTGCCTGCAACCGGCATGCGTCGTAGGCCTTCATCGGCGAACACTTCGCCTTGCCCAGCGCGATGACGGGCGGCACAATCAGCACCGAGGTCACCAACGCAACCCCGACGACGACAGGCCGCCACCCGTCGGCAGGCAACCTCGTAAGGGATTCGATCGCGTAACCCGCGAAGGGCACGGCAGCAGCGCCGCAGACGAGGAACAGCGCATCGATTTCGCAAGAAGTATCCATGGCGTGCAGATCCTGATGGACCCGACGCGCAACGCCAACGGCTGTACTGCAGGCAGCGCGCACCCAGTGAGCGTGGAGAAAGATTTTCATGCCGCAGTTGCCGTTGCAGGACGATGCGCACGCGTTCGATCACGCGGGCCCAGTCCCTGAGCGTCCCCTACCCCAAGAACGTCTGGGCGGCGATCGATGCACGGGTCGGTCGCAACCAAGTCGTCGCTAGGTTAAAGCCTTCGCAGACCACATCCGCCTCAATTGAGATAGGTCACTCCATCTTGATGGCTCAGGTGTTGCAGCACGGGATCACCCGAGTGAGCAGCGATGAGATTCATCCCAGCGGGGAAATAGCGGTATCCGAATTCGTCGAGCATACCTTTGATTGCTGCCTGATCGGACTTGATAATTTCGATCGCCAGTATCGGCTTGAGCGTCTGCAGCATGTGTCGGGCTCCGCGCAGCACGTCGACTTCCATCCCTTCGACGTCGAGCTTGAAGAAATCGACGCGTTCGAGTCCAAGCGAATCGATGCTGATCATCGGCACGCGCGTTCCGTTTGACGGGTCGTACGAAATGCGCTGCCCGATATCTTCGGTGTTCCCTTGCTGGCGCAATTCGAGACTGCCGAAGCTGGCGTGCGCGAAATAGTCCGGTTGTGGAACGATCAATTCGCCGTTGTGCTCGCCCAGAGCGGCAAGCTTCGCGCGTGCATTCAGGCAGTTGTTGAGAGCGATGTTGCCCGCCAGCGCATAGTAGATGACCTCCTGCGCTTCAAAACTGAGCACGCGTCCCCAGCCGTGCATGTGACGAGCCCATTCGATCGTATGCACGCCAATGTTGGCTCCGCCATCGATCGCCACGACACCATCGCCGAAATACTGCTGCCGGCGGCTAAGCAGGGCAAGCACGAAGGCGACTTCACTCACGTCATAGCTCGACTGTTGCAGGATCTGCTGTCCGACACCGTAGACGCCTCCGGAGGCGGCGACGTTGTAGTCGTTGCGATTGACGATCATCGTGCCATGATTCGAGGCTGCGAGTATGAAGGCAATGGGGCGATGGGGGAATGACATGCGACGGTGAGCCTTTCCAGGAAATTGTTCCGGTTGTCCGGTTCATCAAAATGTTCGCTTTATCGAACGCTCGTATAGAACCCGCCAGCGGGCATGAAAGGCGTCCGTTTTTGACTGGGCTTCATCGTCGACTCATTGAACCACAAGGGATTGAAGATCACGGCCCAAGAACCGCCATTCCGATAGGTAAAGCGTAATTTTCGATCTCGTACCATCAATATCAAATTTTTTGGTGAGATCTGCGGAGATATATCGATGAATGATTTTTTCGCGTCCGGATAAAGAATGTATCCACACGCCCTCTTCCAACTCCACCCAACATCAATTGATCTATTTTCGATAGTTTCATATTGGTGCTGACTTACTTGGCACAAACGATGACTTCCCTGCTCCGACATCTCCTGCAAAGCTGACGGGAAACGGAGGACTGAGTGCCACGGCCGCCTCATCTCGCGAGAAACGAGATGCCAAACAACACCCCGAGCGCGACACCCACGAGCCGCCCCTGAAGGACTGCCTGCAACCGGCGTGCGTCGTAGGCCCTCATGGGCGAGCGCTTCGCCCTGATCAGCGCGATGACGGGCGGCACAATCAGCGCCGAGGTCACCAAGGCAACCCCGCCGACGACAGGCCGCCACCCGTCGGCAGGTAACCTCGTAAGTGATTCGATCGCGTAACCCGCGAAGGGCACGGCAGCAGCGCCGCAGACGAGTCCGAGCAGTGCGCCGCGGAATAGCGCATCGGTTTCGTAAGAAATATCCATGGCATGCAGATCCTGATGGACCGGGTGCGCGACGCCAACGTCGGTGCTACAGGCAGCACGCAGCCGGTGAGCGTAGAGAAAGGGTTTCATGCCGGCACCTTCCGTTGCAGGGCGGTGCGCACGCGTTCGATCACGCGGGCCCAGTCCCCTGGCGTCTCCTGACGGAAGAGCCGCGCCGACGGGTACCACGGTGAATCGTCGCGACCGTCGAGCCATCGCCAGCAACCATCGAAGCGGCAGAGAATCCAGACGGGCTTCCCCAACGCGCCGGCGACATGAACGACGGACGTGTCGGCGGTGATGATGACGTCGAGCGTAGAAATGATCGCCGCAGTGTCGGCAAAGTCGTCCACCTCCGGCATGGGATCGAGCGGGCGCAACCCGGCTGGAATGCCGGCCATCTGACTGCGCGCCGCCTCCCCCTTCTGGAGACTCACGAAGG
This sequence comes from Burkholderia sp. LFS061, assembly GCF_047978125.1. NCBI lineage: Bacteria > Pseudomonadati > Pseudomonadota > Betaproteobacteria > Burkholderiales > Burkholderiaceae > Burkholderia > Burkholderia sp. LFS061. Next base: position 39,424 of record NZ_JBFPFS010000022.1, read on the forward strand.
TCGCACCGCGCACGGTCAGCAACGGCAGCAGGGCTGTGGCGTCGAGCGAACGCCGGCGATCGATCGCGCTGGCGCCCGGCATGTCCGGCCGAGGATCGCCCGCCCAGACGAGGCCCACCCGGAATCCGTCCGCTGAAATGCGACGACGCCACCGTGCCGCTTGAGCATACGATACGCGCAGATAAGGCACGTCTGCCGGCAGCGTCGCGAGCGTCGTCCCCGTGTGCAGCGGCAAGCTCATCAGCATGCAGGCATAGTCGTGTTCGGTCAGATGCGACGCGTCATCGTCCGGCACGCATTCGTCGACGCCCTCGAGCGTTTGCAACAATCGACACAGGGTGCGCGGGCAGACGAGCGTCAGTCTCGATGCCCCTTTCGCCTTCAAAACGGGAAGGTACCGAGCAAACTGCACGCAATCGCCCAGCCCCTGCTCGGCCCACACCACCATCGATTTGCCCGCCAGCGGCTGGCCCCGCCATTCCGGGAACCGCAGTGCGGGCCGCACGTGACAGTGCGCATCATCACCCCAGTGCGCCGATTCGCCGTATCGCGCCTCATACAGCGCCCAGCCCTCTTCATAGCGGCCCATCGCAAGCAGCACGAGGCTCAGATTGAACGCGGTGGGGGTGCGTTCCGGCGCGGCGGCCAGCGCTTCCCGCAAGTACCGTTCGGCTTCGGTCAGGCGCCCCGCGTCGTGTAGCAGCCGGCCGAGGTTATTCAACACCTCGACAGACCCCGGATCGCGTTCGAGCACGTGCCTGTAGCACGCTTCAGCTTCGGTATAGCGCTGCTGGCGATGCAGCAGCGCGCCCAATGCACCGCATGCGTCTTTCAGGTCCGGGGCGAGGCGCAATGCGTCGCGAAGGCAGGCCTCGCCCTCCGAGGCCCGACCGGTCGCTACGAAAAGCAGCCCGAGACCAAGATGCGCGACCGCGTCGTCGGGGTCGAGCGACATCGCGTGCCGGTAAGACCATTCGGCATCGGCCGCACGATCCGTTTCCTGCATCAGACCGGCGAGATAGACGTGGGCCGCTGCATGACGGGGCACCGCCGCGATCACGCGCCGGTAGCAATCCTCGGCCTCCGCGAACTGCCGGTTTCCGTGCAGAAGCAGACCCAGGTTGTAACGCGCGTCGACGTAGTCCGGCGCTCGTTGCAGCGCGGTACGGTAGCAGCGTTCGGCTTCAGTCGCGTCGCCCGCACGTTCGCGCAGCGCACCGAGATTGTTCAGGGCTTCCGGATGACCTGGGGCGAGCCGCAGCACCATCCGGTACAGTCGTTCCGCGTCGGACAACGACATGCGGCCATGCGCCGCGACCGCTTCCTCGAAGAGCCGGTTCGCGACGCCTGCCTGCCCGGGTACATCAGACGTGCGTGTCATCGCGCAATCCATCGTGAACGTCTCGAACATAACGCGGCCTGAATTGACTGCCCAGCCTGAAGGCAGGAATACGCCGGGCCGGCAGGCGGGGCCGCGAGCGCTGCAGGGCGCCGAGGCCCACGAGTTCATCGACCGCATCGGTCCATCGTCTGACCGTGAAGCCGCAAACCGCGCGCAAGTCGATGTCGGGAATGGGCCGCCGCTGACCGAAATCGAGCAATGGCACGACCAGCAACGCGACCAGGAAGGCATCGTCACTCAATGCATGCTCGACGAACCGACTCTACGCGGCACAGCATCTGCAACTGCAGCCCGTTACCGATGCCCAGGTGCGCGAACGCTATGAGGCCATCGCGAGGGAGGCCGGAACGGACGAATACCAGGTCAGCGTGATGACGCTCGCGGACGAACCCGCGGCGCGGTTCGCGCTGATGCGCGTTCGCGCGGGCGAGCCGTTTGCGAAGGTTGACCAGCGTCACCCGGTGCCGCAGCGGCGAGTGCTGGAACAACTTGCACAGGTACAGCGCGTTCTGTTTGATGCCGTTGATCCACAGGCTTTCGGCGGCATCCCGCAGGCCGATCGTGATGCCGATGCGCAGCCCGCGCGGGCATGGACCGTTCATGTTTTCTCCCGAATGTCAGGCGCGATACAGGCGGGGCAGGCAAAGCCAGGCCATGTATGCGCAGGTGTTGGTGTCTTCATGGCCAGAGGGCCGCGATGGCGGCGCCGTAGTGCTCGACGTTCGACGGTGCCAGCGGGTCGAGCGTCGCGAGAAAAGTGCGAGCTGCACTGCGGTAGTCGGCAAGCTGCGCGTCGTGGACGGCGAAAGCCTCGCGCAATGCAAGCGCCGCCCCTTCGCAATCGAAATCCTCATAGCGGTATCCGCATCCGCCCAACAGCGCCGAGTTGTGCACGAGCGGATAGCCGCCGTGCAGCGCCTCGTAGTACAGGTAGTTCTGCGCGTTCTCCCAGTGGTGCGAGACGATCGCTTCGGCCTGCCGCGTGAGAATTTCGTAGACCGGCACGCGCGGCTCGAACGTGGCCCGCTCCGACAACCCCAGGTTGTGAGCTGCCGACCCTCGCGAATCCGTGTAGCCGTTCACCGTGACCGTGTTGAACGTCATGCCGCGCGCCTGGTCGATCAGCGCATCGAGCTTGGCGCGCGCGTCGGGACGCAGCGTCGCCTTGTCGGTGTCGAACGTCGCATCGCCGGCCAGCGTGACGTGCTTCGGCGCAGGCGGCGCAGGCGGCGCAGGCGGCGCAGGCGGAGGCACCGGAACGGGCTGCGGCGCCGGCTGCGCGGGTTGCGGAACCGGCCCGCACTGGAACGTCAGGACGCGCACGTCACGCGTGGTATCGGCATCCGCGAGCGGAGCCACCTGCTCGATCGGACGCACCTGCTGCGTACCGCATATCTCCGCGGCCTTCGAATAACAGGTGCCCTGCCCCTCGAAGATGCCGTGACAGTCGATCCGGAACGCGCGCTGCCCGTTGGGCAGCCCCACCGAATACCCGTTCCACGTCGGCCCCTGCGATGTCGAGCACGCCGCGAGCACCATCGTCGCAACGAGCGTTGCCGCCACTTTTTTTGCCATCTCTCTTGCTCCCGCTGTCATCGTTGTTTGCCGGCGGCGACACGTCAGCCGTGTCGCCGCCGGACCTCGGGTTACCACTGGTAGCTGATACCGCCGCCGAACGAATACCCGGCACTGCTCGCTCCCACCCCGCCGCGCAGCTTCAGGTTGTTCGTGATGCGAGCGGTGAAGCCAATCGCCGTTGCCCCATAACCCTGGAAGCTCGCTCCGCCGATACCCACCGCCAACGACTTGCCGGCATCGACATCCGGGATCATCGACAGCGCGGTGGCCGCCGCCACGCCGCCATACGCCTTGCGGGCGATACTCGTGATGCTTTGCTGCACGCCCTGCAACTGCGACACGTTGACGGCATCGGTCGGATTCACGCCAGGCGCGACGTTGGTGATGCGCCGCTCGCTACCCTGCGAGCCGACCGATACCGTGTTGGCCTCGTTCGCGATCGAACCCGCACCAAGCGCTATCGAGTTCGGTGCGCTGGCCGACGCGCCCAGGCCCAGCGCCACCGCACCGCTGCCGGACGCGACCGATTTCGCGCCCAGAGCCGTCGCGCCATTGCCCGCGGCCGTGGCCCCGTCGCCCAGCGCCGAGCTGCTCGTGCCGCTCGCCATCGCGCCGGTGCCGATGGCCACAGCGTTCACGCCGCTGGCGCCGTCGTTGTTGTAGTTGCCCTGCTGCGTGCCGTTGTCGTTGATGCTCACGTAGTGAGGCTTCGAGTTGGTGATCGCCGTGGACAGCGAAATCACCGCGGTCGAAGTCGACGTGGACAACGACGACACATTGCTGTTGGTGGTGGACAACCCTGTCGAGAGCGAACTCGCCGTCGTCGATGTCGAGGTGGACAGCGACGAGACCGTGCTGTTGGTGCTCGACAAGCCCGTCGAGAGCGAACTGGCGGTGGTCGACGTCGAGGTGGACAGCGATGCCGTGCCGGTCCCGATGGTGCTGATCGAGGTCGACAGCGACGTCAGGCTGCTGTTGGTGCTCGACAAGCCGGTCGACAGCGAGCTGATGCCCGTTGAAGTCGACGTCGAGAGCGACGTCACCGAACTGTTGGTGCTCGACAGGCCGGTGGAGAGCGAACTGATCCCGGTGGACAGCGAACTGACGCCGGTGGACAGTGAGCTGATGCCGGTAGACGTCGACGTCGACAGCGACACGACCGAACTGTTGGTGCTCGACAGGCCGGTCGACAGCGAACTTACGGCGGTCGACGTCGAAGTCGACAGCGACGTCACCGTGCTGTTGGTGCTCGACAGGCCGGTGGAGAGCGAGCTCACCGCCGTGGACGTTGAGGTCGACAGCGAGCTGATACCGGTCGAGGTCGACGTCGAGAGCGAAGTCACGGCCTGATTCGTGGCGAAGAGCTGCGAACCGTTGATCGCATCGGTGCTCGTCGCATCAACGCGCCCTGCTGCCACGTTCGTGATCTGACGCTCCGCTCCCGGCGCACCTACGCTCACCACGCTCGCCGGCGTCGTGCCTGCGTAGCTGTAGGTCGTGCCACCGATCGTGCCGGTGGCCGTCGGGTTGGCCGCAGCCGTCACCGAACCGCTGCCCAGCGCGACAGCGCCCGCATTGGCGGCCGTTGCGCCCGAGCCGATTGCAATGGCATCCGCGCCCGCCGCGTTCGCGTTGTTGCCCACGGCCACGCCCGCCGCACCCGCGGCCGTCGCACCCGTACCCGCAGCCAGCGCGTTCACGCCCGTGGCGCCGTCGTTGTTGTAGTTCGCCTGCTGCGTGCCGTTGTCGTTCACGCTGTAGTAGTGCGTCTTGCTCGCCGAGATCGCCGTCGACAACGAACTCGTTGCCGTCGAGCTCGACGTCGACAGCGACGTCACCGAACTGTTCGTGCTCGACAGGCCCGTGGAGAGCGAGCTTGCCGTGGTCGACGTCGAAGTGGACAGCGAAGCGATGTTGCTCGTCGCAGTCGACAGCCCCGTGGACAACGAACTGACACCGGTCGACAGCGAACTCACGCCCGTCGAGAGCGAACTCACGCCGGTGGAGAGCGAACTCGCCGTGGTCGACGTCGAGGTGGACAGCGAAGCGATGTTGCTCGTCGCAGTCGACAGCCCCGTGGACAACGAACTGACACCGGTCGACAGCGAGCTGACGCCCGTGGACAACGAACTCACGCCGGTCGACAACGAACTAGCCGTCGTCGAAGTCGACGTCGAGAGCGACGTCACGCTGCTGTTCGTGCTCGACAGGCCGGTTGAGAGCGAGCTCACGCCCGTGGACAACGAACTCACGCCGGTCGACAACGAACTGGCCGTCGTCGAAGTCGACGTCGAGAGCGACGTCACGCTGCTGTTCGTGCTCGACAGGCCGGTGGAGAGCGAGCTGACGCCCGTGGACAACGAACTCACACCGGTCGACAACGAACTGGCCGTCGTCGAAGTCGACGTCGACAGCGACGTCACGCTGCTGTTCGTGCTCGACAGGCCGGTTGAGAGCGAGCTCACGCCCGTGGACAACGAACTCACACCGGTCGACAACGAACTGGCCGTCGTCGAGGTCGACGTCGAGAGTGAGCTCACGCCCGTCGAGAGCGACGCGATACTGCTCGTGGTCGACGAAACGGAGCTGGACAACGATCCAATCCCCGTGGACAGCGATGCGACCGTGCTGTTGGTGCTCGACAATCCGGTGGACAACGAACTTGCTGTCGTCGACGTGGAAGTCGAGAGCGAGCTGATGCCGGTCGAGGTCGACGTCGACGTCGACAGCGAATTTACTGCCTGGTTGGTCGCGAAAAGTTGCGAGCCATTGACTGCGTCGGTACTCGTCGCGCCCACCTGACCCGCAGCCACGTTCGTGATCTGCCGCTCGGCGCCCGGTGCGCCGACGCTCACCACGCTCGTCGGACTCGCGCCCGCGAAGCTGTAAGTCGTGCCGCCGATCGTGCCAGTGGGCGTCGGGTTCGCTGCGGCCGTGACCGAACCGCTGCCCAGCGCGACAGCGCCCGCATTGGCCGCCGTCGCGCCAGCACCCAGCGCCATCGCGTTTGTACCTGAGGCAAGCGAGCCCGTACCAAACGCTGCGCTCGCCGTTCCCGATCCCGTGGCGTTGTAGCCGATAGCAGTGGCATCGGTGCCGAGCGCAGACGCTCCCGAACCGATTGCGGTGCCAGGGTCACCAGCCATCGCTCCCGCGCCGATTGCGACGCCGCCCGCACCTCCGCTCGGCCCATTCGCCACCACGGCAGCGCTGGTGCCGATCGCAATGCTGTCGGTGCCGGTAGTGGGCGTCGTTGCGCCAAAGCCTTCCGCAATGCTACCGGCCCCAGCAGCTGTCGAACCCGAGCCCAATGCAAGTGCGTTGGCTCCCGCAACATTCGTGTTGTGACCAACCGCCGTAGCACTTACACCCGCCGCGGTTGCGGCAACCCCTGCAGCCATCGCGTTGACACCCGTGGCGCCGTCGTTGTTGTAGTTCGCCTGCTGCGTGCCGCCGTCGTTGACGCTGTAGTAATGCGTCTTGCTCGCCGAGATCGCCGTCGACAACGAACTCGTTGCCGTCGAACTCGATGTCGACAGCGACGTCACCGAACTCGTCGTACTCGACAGGCCCGTCGACAACGAGCTGACGCCGGTGGACAGCGAGCTCGCCGTGGTCGACGTCGAGGTCGACAACGACGTGATGTTGCTCGTCGCAGTCGACAGCCCCGTGGACAACGAACTGACACCGGTCGACAGCGAACTCACGCCCGTGGACAACGAACTCACGCCGGTCGACAACGAACTGGCCGTCGTCGAAGTCGACGTCGAGAGCGACGTCACGCTGCTGTTCGTGCTCGACAGGCCGGTGGAGAGCGAGCTCAACTCCGAAAGCCCCGTCACATGGAACACGATTGCGAGAAGATAGAAAGAACAGGTCGCGCCCGCCACTTCGAGCAGGATGCGGGCAAGGAAGACGTCGATCGGCTTCACGTTGCGATGGAACAGCAAGCTGAGGTTGGGCGTGAGACCGCCCACGCAGCGCGTTGCGCAGTTGCGCCACAGCAGGACGGTCGAATAGCCGGTCAGCGCGAATTCCACGATGGGAACGTGATGACCGTGCGTGGACCGCGTGATGTACCACAGGCCCGCAATGCCGAGCGTGAACGTCATGGGTTCGACGAACAACCACAGAAAGCCGATGTTGTGCCTTCCGAAGCGCGTGATGATCTCGCGCATGAACAACGCCGCAATGACGCGCGTTTGAATGGCCAGGGAGTCGCGGAACGGAGTGGCGAACATGGGTGTTACTCGAGCGTGTGTTCACGGATATCGGAAAGCAGCAGCGAGAGCAGCCCCCATGTCACGAGCCCCATCGTCAGCACGATGAGAATGGCGCGCAGGCGTTTCGGCTCTTCGGCGGCATCGGGCAGACGCGGTTGCACGACGCGTGCGATATAGAGCTGCTTTTTCACCACCTCGCTGCGGGCCTGCTCCTGCAATGCGAGCGCGCTTGCGAGCTGCCGCTCGGCAAACTGCTTCTCGATGCTCAGGCGCTCGAACTCGCGGCTCCTTGCCGCGAAGCTGCCGTCGCCCCTACCCATCACCTGGGTGGAGACTGCCGCCATCTCGTATCCGATTGCCGCGATGCGGGTTTTCAGCGGCCGTATCTGCGGATTGTCGGGAGACAGCGATTCAACCTCGGCAAGCCTCGCACGGGTAGCCAGCATCTCGTCCTGCAGCTTGCCGACCAGTTGCAGCTGCAGGGCGGACTGCCGGTCCGGATCGAATACGGCGTAGCTCATGCGGTATTCGCTCAATGCAAGTGCCGCCGACTTCACGCGGTCCTGGGCCTCCTGGACCATCGCGGACGCGTACTGCATCTCGTCCTGGCGCGCACGCCGGTTGAGTTCGTTGACGAGCGCCTCGCTCATCGTCAGCAGGCGCTCGTTGATATCGCGGGCCGAACGCGGATCGAAGGCCGAGGTCCTGAGTGTCGTGATACTGGTCGTGCTGTCGTGGACCACGGCAACGATACGATCCCGATAGTAGTCGAGGAATTTCTCGTACGTCGCATCCGCGCCGCCGAACTGCGGAAAGCGGCTGACGATGTCTCCGTGGGGATCGCCAACCCGTTTGCGAAGCTGGATTTCGTGGTCGAGGGCCTTGAGCGCATCCATCGAGAGGACGTAGTCGTTCACGATCCAGGCATCGTCCTGCGCGCGGCCCAGACTGCTCTCCGCGAGGAAGGAACCGAGCAGCGAACCGCCCGGCTGGCGTTGCTCGCTACGCACGACAAAGCGGCTTTCCGACACGTACACGTCGGCTGCGATGAAGCCGTAGTAGACGACCGCGACCGTCACCGGAATGACGACCGTGAGCACGAACAGCAGCTTTGCAGGCGTGAGCTTGTAAGAAGTCGAACGCGGCATCTTGCTGGGATTCCACCTGTATGTTCTTTGGGAGCCTTGCGCGGGAAAACCGACCGGTATGTCCATGCCGTTGCCTCCGCCTAACGGAACTGCGTGCCGACGCTGACCGCAGGAAATACGACCGTATAGAACAGGTTGGCCAGTTTCTGTATGTCGGCCACGGGCGCATTCGATACGTACAGCATGTCCTTGTCGCGCATGGAAAACTGCTGCGCGATGAACATGCTGGCCGGATCTTTCATGTCGATGCGGTACACCACCGGCACACGCCCATCGGCGGTGACCGGCATGGCTTCGTCTCGCGCAACGGCCAGTGACGCCGCGTCTTCGAGACGAAACACGAACACACCGCGCGCATCGGCTCTCGAATCGAGCAGGCCACCCGAGCGCGCCAAGGCTTGCGCGAGCGAGATGCCCTGCCCCTCGAAGCCGATTTCCTCGTTCTTGCCTGTCGCGCCGAACGCCATGAAGCTGACCGGCTGGTAGAGCGCCGTGACCACATCACCCGCCTGCAGCGCGATGTTCTGGCGCGGATCGCGGATGACCGCATCGAGCGGCATCGAAAACACCTGGTCGCCCCGCGTAATCTGCACCGTTATCTTGGTTACCGATTGCCGCACACCACCGGCTGCCGCAAGGGCGTCGAGCAAACGCTCGCCCTTGGGCGTCAATGGCACGCGCATGCTGCTGCCCACGTCGCCCACCACCGTCACGTCCGCCGTCGTGTTGCGTACGATTCGGACCAGCACCTGCGGTTCGTTCGCCTTCGATTTCAGCCGGCTCACAATCGTCGATTCGAGTTCAGGGATGGTCATGCCGGCCGCGCCGATGCTGCCGGCGAACGGCACGATCAACCTGCCGTTCGAATCGATCGTCTGCTCCGGCAACGCGGTGGCCTTCGCCGCAGCCGGTGCCATCGAACCGGTCGTGTCCATGCTGCCGAACAGCGTCGCCGGTGGAGCCTCCCAGATCGTGATGGCCACGATGTCGCCGCGTCCCAGCACGTCGGTCCGTGACCGGGCGGGCTCGAAGTGGTCGGCGAAGGTGCGACGTGTGTCGCGCATGCGCATCCGCCCGACGGCGTCCGGCGTCAGGTCGACCACCTTGATGCGCGCCTGCGACTGCTGCTCGGCGACGATGTCGCGTGTTGCCGGGCCATCGGTGGGCGCCAGTGCGCACGCTCCGCAGGCCAACGACCAGGCAAGCACGCCGGTTCGAAACATGGATCGGATATGCATATCACGGTTTCGGTCGTACCTCGGCGCGCCGGGCCGCGGCTGCGTCGGCGGTCTCGCTCACGACTTGAGACGCCCCTTTGGTCAGTTGCGCCGTGCCGGCTCCCGCCGCAACCAGTGCCGCCATGACGGCCTCCGCACGACGGTCCGCCAGCCGCTCGTTCAAAGCCGGTTCGCCGGTGTTGTCTGCGAACCCGGACACCTCGAACGTGGCATTCGCGTGATCTTTCGCGTAAGCGATCCATGCCGAGGCCGCCTGCACGAAATCGACAGGTAACGCGGCACTGGCGTACCCGAAGCGAACTTCGAGCAACGGCGCCGCAGCAGCAGGACCCAGCTTCGGGGCCGCGGCGAGGCTCGACGCGGGTTCGGATGCAGCGCCGGCCGCAGAAGCGGCCGACGCAGGCGCGGATGAAGCCGGTTCTGGCGACGATGCCGGCGTCACCAACACCACCGGCTCCGTTGTAGCCGCTGTCTTGTCCGCTGCACCCGGGAAGCGATGCGTGCAATAGGCAAGGGTCAGCAAGGATGCGAGCACGAGCAACAACAGCAGGATCGCCCACCACGCGCGATGCCGGTGCCTGCCTTCCTCGTCGCCCCGCGCGGGCGCCGCTGTAACGGGGCGCGTCGCTGCCGCCTGTGACTCCAGGGTCGAGTCGAGCCAGACCACGGCAGACGGAATGCCCAGCGCCAACAGGAATCGGTCCTGCAGCCTCGGGTGAATTGCCTGCCGCTGTGCGCGCAGAAGGCCAATGAGGGAAGCGCGGCTCGCACCGTCAGGACCCGCTACCCACGCATGCCGAAGAACGGCGAACGTAAACGGCGCGATCATGGCAAGCAGCGCGTGACCGCTTTCCACCTTGAGATGGCCCATGCTCGCCGCGGCATGGCCCATGGCGGGGAGACGGTCGCCGAACAATTCGGTGAGCAATGCCGAGCCGGCCTTCATGTTGGTTTCCGTTACCGCGCCACCTGAAAAGAAATTGTCCGGATTCGTACGCACCAGCGACCGGTCCAACCGTGGCGAATCGAGCACGGCCGTGAGCGCATCGGCACCCGAGAGGGTGGCCAGCCCCCGTTGGACGATTGCCGCAAGAAGATTCGGCAGAAGCAAATCGACTGCATCCTTCACATCGCTCTTCGCCTCTCCGAGAAACAGAGGGGCCTGTTCACTGATCTGCGTCGCAATCAGGCTATGCAATGTCCGAAGAATGTCGGGATACGTCATACACAGTTTCTCCTTGCGGTGGCGTATAAATTTCTTTTTTATTGCTCTTCCATTCGAATCCAAACTTCAAAACGAATAAATCGATTACCGGCGTGCAACATCCGGAAATAAATCCATTGAACAGACGACAGCCGGCCACCACACGCACGAATCTGCGTATGGACGAGCGAAACGCGACCGACGGAGATCGGTCACATCAAGGGCTTTAACGGGATGAGTCGTCGAATCGTGCCGCGAGACGGCACATGACGATATCGAGGTGGATTCCCTGCTCCGCTATGCTGCGGATCATAATGGGCACACACGAGACGCTGTGATGCGTGATTCAAGTATAGAGTGTCTTTCCAATGGAATGCAACAAAAAGCGACGGGGCAGCAGCACATTCGGACACCTCATTACGCACGAACAGAGGCGGTGCTTCAATCAATGCCCCGTCCGGGTCGGTCCCGCCCACGGAAGTTATTCGCGCTCGACCTGGTTCTTTTCCCGAGCAGCCGCCATTCGTTTTCCTCGACGCAATGCGCGAACACGACCTGCTGCACGAAACGCTGATTGACGGCCACTGCCTGTTCGGCACGCCATGGTTCGTGTGCGGCCCCGACAGTTTCATCGTTCATTACTTCAGCCCGTTCACCGTAGTCGCCCAGGCCTTCAATGTCCATAAGCGAACGCTACAGCGTCATTTAAGAAAATCCGATTGAAGGTGGATTGCGAACCTTGCACCAGACCTTGACGCTTTCGATGGCTTTGAATTTTTTATATCTTCATGACAAGCGTCCGTCCGAGGCCGTCGTGACGATCAGAACTTGACCTCTGAGAGCCGCTGATTCGCGAGCACGAGATCGAAGGCGGCAAGATCGAAGCTACCGCCACACCACTCGAGGAACTGGTCCTGCTCCTCGTGCGTCGGATCGGTGATCGCTTCGAGGAAGTCGGCATATCCCGGCACTCCACCGACGTCTTCCGGTGGACAGAAGTTATCTGGCTCGCCATAGTGGGTTTCGCCGAAACGAACTCGTACAGTTGCCCGCCTTCCCAGCCCATGGCCGGTCGCAGCACGACATGCAGCTTGCCCGGTCTGATCGAACCGGGAAGGCCGGCATACATGTCACGGTTTCGGTCGGACCTCGGCGTGCCGGGCCGCCGCGGCATCGGTGGCCTGGCTCACGATCCGGGACACAGCTTTCGAGAGCCGCGACGTATCGACCCCGGCCGCCACCAGCGCCGCCGTGACCGCTTCCGCGCGACGGTCCGCGAGGCGCTCGTTCAAGGCTCGCCCGCCCGTGTCATCGGCGAACCCCGTCACCTCGAACAGGGCATCCGGGTGATCCTTCGCGTAAGCCACCCATTCCGAAGCGGCCTGCTTGAAATCGTCGGGCAGCGCGGCACTGGCATAACCGAAGCGAACGTCGAGCAAAGGCGGCGCCGTGCCGGCCTGTGGCTTCACGCTTTCAGGCGAACTCGCCGCGGATTCGGAGGCCTTGTCGAGTTCGGGAGCGGTCGATGTCGCAGTTGCGGACGATGCCGGTTGTGACGACGATGCGGGAACGGCCGATGCCGCCGCCTTCTCGGTTGTGTCAGGCGTGTGATGCGAGCAATAGGCAAGCAGGAGCAGTACGGCGAGCAAGAGCAGCAGGATCAACCATAACGCACGACGCCGTCGCTCGCTTTCGTCCAGGCGCGTTTGTGCGGTCGCACTGAGCGGTCGTGTCAGAGCCGCGTCGGGATCGGCGGTCGATTCGAGCCAGGTCGCCGCGGACGGCATGCCGAGCGCCGACAAAAAGCGCTCCTGCAGGGCCGGATGAACGGCGTGCCGCTGAGCGTGCAGAAGGCGGACAAGAGACCCGCGGTCGGCCCCCTCTTCACTGGTCATCCACGCATGTCGGAGAACGGCGAAAGCGAACGGTGCGACCATCGCAAGCAGTGCCCTGCCGCTTCCGAGCTTGAGGTTCGCCAAGCTTGCCGTGGCACGCTCCATGTCGTGGATGCGATCCCCGAAAAGTTCGGCGAGTAGCGCGGTTCCTGTCGTCATGTGCGATTCAGTTACCGTACCGCCGGAAAAGAAATTGTCCAGATTCGCTTGCGGCAGTGCCGGATCGAGGCGAGGCGAGTCGAACACAGCCATCAATGCAGTGGCTTCCGACGGGCTCGACAGCCCCCGGTGAACGATTGCGGCGAGCAGATTCGGCAGCAACGCGTTGACGGCCTCTCTCACGTCGCATTTCGCTTCGCCGAGAAAGGACGGCGTCTGTTCGATGAGCGGCGCTGCAATCAGGCTGTGCAACGTCCGAAGAATGTCGGGATACGTCATAAACGGATTCTCCTTGCGGTTTAAAAGCTTCCCTCTTTTGATTCCCTTTTTTCGATATCGCCATTTATCACGGAATGCGAAATAAATACGCAACTTCGCGGGGCACCACGTTTCCGAATCGATGCGCAGACGACGGCCACGCGCGCGAACCGCGCGCAAGGCGAACGAAAACCGCGACCGGCGAAGGCGGGTCGCGATTATTGCTTCAAATGGGAGGAACGCCGAATCGTGCCGCGAGACGGCACACGACGATTTCGAAGTGGATTCCCTGCTCCGCTATGCTGCGGATCATGATCGTCGTCGCAACATACCGCGAAGACGGCTCCAGTATAGAGAGCCCGCGTAGCGGAATGCAACAAAAAATCAGCTTCCGGGCCCTACAGACATTGCATGACGCGCGAACAGTACGGAATCTCGTCCGACATCCCTTTTCCGTCGTAGCAATACTAGATCCGCCACCGGCATGCCCAGCTCAGCCTGCTTGAACGCGGCCACGATCTGCTCCACTGAGCATTGCTTGCGCTTTATCGCCAATCTCCCGTTCCTATTTGGAAAATTACCTCCGAAACACTAACACTCATTTGTGTCCAGGATTCCTAGAGCAGTTCACTTCTCGTTTGTCGATGCGCGCGGCGCGCAATCAGTAATTGACCGACAGAGACAACGCGCTATCACTTTTTCGTTGGCCCGCAGATACCAGCTTGTATCCTTCGCCACGCACCGATATGAGACGGTAACCGTACTCGCCATTCAACTTGAGCTTGCTGCGCAAGCGTGAGATATGAACGCAGACGTTGTGCCGTTGAGGCTTTTGCATCGAGACACCCTCCCACATCGCGCGCCACAGATCTTCAAATGTGACGACACACAAGTACTGGGAAAACAGCAAATGAGCGGCGCGATGTTCCATTCTCGTCAACAGAACCGGCTCCCGGCCGAGACAGACTCGGTCACTACCGGAAAAAAAAATGTAAGAACCATGCGACGGGTTTCTTGAATTGAGATGAGGTCTGCGGACCCGACGTAACAGAGCGCCGAGTCGGGCAATGATCAGCTCGTACGAGACGGGCCAGTTAAGATACACATCTGCTCCAGCCATCAGGGCTGCGACCATCTCACTCTCAATCCCTCTTCCGACGATGGTCAACGGCGTTCCAGCAAAAGCAGGATCGTTTCGGAATTGCTCGACCCACGGATCGATCGACTCGTCAAGCGTCGGTTCCATCACCAGAACAAGATCAACGACGGTTTCGCGCATATATTCCACTAGCGCATCTCGCGTATCTAGCTTTGCGGTCATATAACCAAACTTTGCTAGTGCATCGGCCAATTCATACCGACGAACCGAATTTCCATCCATTACCGCACACCGAACCACCGCACGACTGATCGAACAAGACGGCATTGATACCCCCTTTTCATTGTCATTGATACGATGACGGTGCCTCATCTCGTCGGATCGACATCGCCACCGCGTCGCCACTGGCTACGCGCGCGATCCACCGCGCTCATACCTCTTTCTTTTCGGCATCCCCTCCGGCTGAATCGCTATCGGGTTCGAGCCGAAAATCCTCCGGATCGCGTCCTTGCATCCAACGCGGTCGCTTCCCGCGACCTGACCACGTCGCGCCCGTATCGGGATCCCAATATCGTGGTGGAATACGCCTGCGTTGCCCAACACTCAACAGTATTTCGACCTCTCGCGCGGTGATTTCATATTCCCGCATGAGCTTGACAATCTGCTCGACAACATCGTTCCGGATTGCCGCGCGTCGCACCGCAATCCTTGCCTGGAGCGCAGATAGTTGCGCTTCAAGCGTCTGTAATGACTCACTCGACATCTGTCCTCCGTTAGCCCATTACATCTGAGTACAATTGCCGAACGACGGGTAGAATGGCAACCGACACCAAGCCGACCATGCACATCATTTGTGAGACTAGGTATCGCCCGGTTGCCGATCCGGTTGTTCAATACGTCTCCGCAATGTTCAGATATCTATTCGACGAACGGTCAAATTAGGAATGCGTTCATTGCTAGTTGTACGGAGCTGTTGAATGAGGCGAACTGCCTTGTTTATCTGCGCCTGTGACGCGAGTCTCTGTGCTTCGAGTTGAGCCACTTCCTTCCTAACTTGCTGTTGGCGGTTATTCACAATCTGTGCCTGCTCGAGATGATTGTCGAGATCGGCGCGAAGCCGCTCCGCCTGCACTTGCGACTCCTCGATCATCGCGACCAGGTGCTCGTTCTGTGCTTCCAACTGCGTGCGTCGCAACTCAATGTCTGCGAGACGTACCGCCTGCTCCTCGAAATGTCGAAAGGCCACCTCCGCTGATTCAAATTCCGCCGCATTCAACGCGCGCCAGAGCCGTCCGTCCTGGCTAAGCGTGATGTAGTACGACAGCTCCGTACGGTGCAACAGTAGCGCCACGACGTAAGAAAACGTCTGCAGCGTTCGCAGGGTGGTCAGGGCATCGCGGGTCATCATTGCGTCAACTTCTGCGATTTCCGCAGTCTGAACCACCCGAGAGCTGCCTTGGGGTAATACAGCACCCACTGGTCTAAGCGGCTGGGCAGTATGCACAGCACTCGCGAAAGCGTCCGCCGACTCCGACACTTCGATCTCCCCATACGCCGCATCGACTGCGCCAGTCTCCGCGCCCGCGGTAGGAGGTCGCCTAATATGCAACTTCATGATCAATCTCTTCAGTACAGGATGTCCGCAAGAAATCGCCTGCGGCTTAACAGTTTTTACGGTTAAGCTGAAAATTCAATTCGACGGTTCTCAAATCTCCCAATGGTCGTTAAATCGTTCGATATGGGTTTTTCCGCCCCGTATCCCCGCGGTCAGGTGTCCCGCCTGCCACAAGCCAAGCAATGCTTCTGCACGCTTACGCGCGAGCCTCATGAACACGTTTCTGTCACCCAGGCAGTCCATGCATCTCGCTATCTCGAAGTTGGCCGGGTGTCCGGCATCGGCGCAAGCCTTTAATAGCGGTGCAGATTCATCGAGATTCTCAATCGCCGATGCCGGAACATGGCCCTTAGAGCGCCCGAAATCGATATCTGTGCACTCAGCGCGTGCCTAGGTCGTTCGGCCCACACGGATGACTATCATCGATTGCCGCGACCATCGCGCGGCGAAATGCTCAGTTGCTACATCCACGCACTCGTCACTATCGAACGTCGTGATCAGTCACTGCCTCCCAAAAGCTTGTCGCAAACGAGTAGGCCATCCGCCGCTTGCGCAGCCCCGCCAACTCGATTAATAAACCACGCAGCACTAACTCGGCACCGCACACGAGTAACGTATCGACATGGTCAAACCAATCGGTACGAGCGCCGCGTACGACCGTGAAATCAGCAACAAGTCGTCCATCGCCGAACCTGGTTTTGAGCGTGCTCAGTAACCTATCGCGCTGCCACTCGCTCGCGACTGTCACTGCAAGATGAGGGATGCCCGAGGCATCGGCCACCACGGAAGGCGTCGTCGAGTCGCTCATGTCGGCTAGCCTCTGCATCGACGATGTCGGTCTTGTTTGACTTAACAAACGGTCCGACGAACTGCGCGGGAACGTTGCGAACCTCATGTCCCTGACCAATCGCTTTGCGAGCGAGCCAGTTTCCAGCCATTTCAACAGGAATACGAAGTAAATATGAAACTTCCCTGCATACGGCGTTTCGGAATCGAATGGACGGACGGCAGCGACTCGCACGAACCGTGCGTACGCGAACGGAGACCGCGACCGCACGGATACGGTCACATCTTCTTTTTCAAACGGGAGAAGCGCCGAACCGTGTCGCGTGATGACACATGGCGATTTCGAGGTGGATTCCCTGTTCCGCTATGCTGCGGATCATGATCGGCATCGCAAAATATTGCGAAGACGGCTCCAGTATAGAGAGTCTTCACAGCGGAATGCAACAAAAAAGTGCCTGAAACAGACCTTGCATTACACGAAACCGCTTCCCCAAACGTCAGCCCCTGCAACATAGACGACGTGATCGGACAGTGCGTCCAAGCCGATACAAATGCCGCGCAGCACGCCATTGCCGCGACACGCCAGGCGTTCGCCTCGTGATGTCGAGCATTCCCCATGCTGATTTTGCTGGCGCACGATAGTCTGGTTTAGATTGATGGACAGGGTCAGCTATGCCGAACGCAGCGCGCCCGCGCGCATCGATCGAGATATCTATCGCCGCCTTAACAATCCGCGCCTTGGAAAGTGCATCGGCACGCCGTGCAGTCCGGAGGGTTCGTTTAGCACGTATCTACTATGACGCACCATGGAACATGATTCCAATCGACGCGATATGGAATAATGTTCGAATCGCTCCGAGGCGCCGTTATGACCACTTCCGTTACTATCGTTGGTGCAGGTTTGGGCGGCCTGACCCTCGCCCGCGTGCTCCACGTCCACGGCTGATCGCTTCGGGGAAGCCCTTCAGCCCGTCGACCACGGCGAGCGCATGCTGCCGGCCCACCGAACCGCGCAGCGTCAGCCGCATCCTTGCCCCCAGATCCAGCTGCGTCGTCCCTCGCAACCCCAGCGTCAAGAACATCGCATCGTTGTTGCCGCCCTCGACCTGCAGCGCTGCCGCTCCTCCGCTTTCCGTCATCCTGTGGTTGTTCAGATGCACGAACGCCAGCCGCGCGAACCGCGGAATCGACACGCCGTCGGCTCATCACCCCAGGTGCGCCGCCAAGAACCGCTCGACGCGCCGGCAGAACGCGATCATGTTGCGCGGCTGCACGAACCCGTGTCCTTCGTCGTCGCAAATCATCAGCTCGACAGTGACGCCGTGGCGCTCGAGTGCGTCGACCATCCGGTTCGCCTCCGCCAGCGAGAGCCTTGGGTCGTTCGCGCCGTGGGCCATGAACACGGGCGCACGAATGGCACTGGCATGCGCAATCGGAGACGCATCGACGAGTCGCGCGCGGCCCGCAGCGTCGCCGGGATCGCCGATCCACTGATGCAGCAATTCGCGCATCGGCGCCCAACTGACTGGAAACGACTCAACGAACGAGACGAGATCGGTGGTCCCGCAGTGATTCACGGCCGCACGATACCGTTCGGGACGGCGGCTCGCCTGCATCAACGCACAGTAGCCACCGAAGCTGATGCCGAAAATGCCGATGCGCTTCGGGTCCGCCCACCCCTCATCGCATACGTGGTCGACGGCGGCGTCGATGTCGCGCTGGATGCCGTCACCCCACTGCCCGAATCCCGCTTGCCAGAATTGCTTGCCGTAACCCGTCGACCCACGGTAGTTCACTTGCAGCACCGCATACCCGAGGCTCGCGAGCCATTGGACGATACGGTTGAATCCCCACGTGTCGCGCGTCCACGGTCCGCCGTGCGGAAACACGATCAGCGGCAGCGGCGCCCCCGACGTGCGGGCCGTCCAATAGCAGTGAATCGCGAGGCCGTCCGGGGAACGGCATTGAAACGCCCGCGTATGCGCCATGTCGGCCGCTTGCAGATGGGGCAGCGCGCTGCCGAGCGGGATCAGCCGGCCGTCATCGACGCAGAACAGATAATGATGTTCGACTCGCGCATCGCTGGCGGCACCGACGATGAAATAGCGTTCGTCGTCCGACGCGCTCTTGAACACGATCTGTTCGTTCGGCAGCGCCCGTTCGAGAACCTCGAATATTTCTCGGCGGCCTTCGTCGACGAAGTGATAGAAGAGCCGCCAGGTGGTATAGCTCACGCCGACGAGCGCGTCGCGGGCGCGCGACCACAACACGCCCGCCACGTCGACATCGTCCCTTGCGTACAGACACCGCCCTTCGCATCCGCGCACGACATCGAACTCGTAGAGCGCGAGCGTGTCGCGCCCCCGGTTCGACAGCACCCAGAGTGCGTCGGATTCCGACGACAAGACGAGCGGCTGCAACGTTTCGCCGGGCCCCCCCGACGCGATCTCGCGAAACGGCTCGTCATTCTGGCCGCGATAGCGCAGCCGCGTCAGTGTATCCGCGGCCAGCGCGATCCGCACGCGACCGTCGCCGTCCGCGCCCCACTGCACCACGTCACCCGGGTTCTCGGCCACCATCGTCGCGTCGCCCGTGGCGATATCGACGCGGTATACGTCGAACATCGTCGGTTCGCGCCGGTTGTCCGTAATCAACACCGCCGACGCGTCACCGCGCAGCACGTTCAGCACGCGTGCTTGCACGCCTGCGAACGGCGTCAGGTCGCGCACGACCTGCGCGACGCCGTGAGTCACGGTGATGCAGTAGACGTGATAGCACTCGTCGCCATCCGAGTCACCGGTGACGAGGAGGTGCGCATCGTCCTTCCATTCGAACGAGAAGCACGCGCAGGTCGATGCATCGACGAGCAATCCGGCCGCATCGAACTTGCCCAGCTCGACGTCCGCGCGCCGGCCCGCATAGAGTGCCGGCTGCTCGCCCGCACCGGCAAGCCATGCGAGCCACGCCCCATCTGGCGACACCGCAAAGCTACAGGCACGCGGTGCCGCGAAAAAGTCCTCGGGTCTGACACGAGTCAATCCTGCAGACATGTTTCTCGTTCTCCTTGACGGATATGCCATTGTCGTCGAGCATGCGGCTCCGACATATTACAGAACCCAGAATATATTCTTTCCAATTTAAAACAAAAATTACGGCATCCATTAAACCAACCGCAATCATTACGACAATTACGTAATACGAAAGTTGTTGACATGCGATGCAACCATGATATTGTTCCTCCGGTGCGCCGGATCAATTTTCTATTCGAATCGCGCACGTTCTTTCCTGACTCTGCTTCGGCTTCTGATTTTGCATGGTCAATACGCCATGCTTACTCCAGACTTACGCAATAGAAACAAAAAGTCGCCCGACGAATTCCACTTTCATGCAATTCGGTCAAACAGGAGATACAGATGCGAACTGTCGCAATTTATTCAGCATTGCTTCTTATAGCCCCGCTGACGGCCACCGCACAGGACCAGACTCTCCCGGCCAATATCGTCACGCTGCGGGCCCAGATCGTGGCGGACGCGGCCAATCTGAGAACGGTTGCAAAACAGATTACCGATACGCAGAACGCTTCGTCCGAAAAAACGTATGTGGACGCGCGACTGAAATACGACGCCGATCTCAATCAGTTGCACGCCGCCGCTCAACCGCTGCTCGCGGCTCGCGAGGCCAATCTGCGGCTGTTGCTGGCCCAGACGGAGGCCGCCACGATTGCCGGTGACACGCAGCAGGCCGCGAGCTTCAAAACACAGTATCGTCAGCAAAAATCGAGCTACAAAAGTTACCGGCAATCCCTGGTCGGCAATTTCTAGTATGCGAGCCGGTGCCCGGCCTGTTTTCGCGACACGATATTTTCTTATATGACAGACAGCCCAATTGTGCGGCAGCCGCGCAACCTTGTCCCTGCACGTCTTCAGGAACGCATCATCCGATTTACCCAGGGCCCGATTTGGCAATATGGAAAACGTTCGAGCCGGGCCAACGATCGATATGCGTTCTGGTGTGCGCATTTTGCGGGCGGTGGGTCGTCCAGCGGTATCAGCTGTGAAAAGGAACTCGCGGACAACGCTTCCGCCGTCCCAATATTTGAATTATGGCAGGTTTTGAAAGCCGGGCCGCTGCAAGGGCACGAACCGCTTCGCGTTTATGCGAATGCGCATACCTACGGCGTCGAGGGCTACGTGCATACCGACAGTGACGATGCCGAAAACTACTTTTCGACCGTTTACTACGCACATCCCATTTGGCATCGAAACTGGGGAGGCGAAACCGTGTTTTATTCGAAAGGCGATCTCGGTGCGATTGTCGACGCCGTCTATCCGGAGCCGGGTACCGCCATCACGTTTTCGGGTGCGATCCCGCATTGTGCGAAAGGGCCGACGCGCGACTGCATCGATCTTCGCGTCACGATCGTCATCAAGTCGCAGAAAGTGGACGAGGCCGGGTCATGAAAGAGGTCTGGAAATCGCTGCTGCTGCAGGCCGGCGCCGGCGAGATCCGGCACAGCGGACGCACGCTGTTCGACCACCTCGTCGGCACGGCGCGCTGCCTCGCGCAATGGGGTTGCGAGGAAGACGTCTGCGCCGCAGGGCTTTTTCATAGCGTGTACGGCACATCGTCGTTCCGGCACGGCCTGCTCGCCATGTCGGACCGCCCGGCGCTGCGCCTGCGCATCGGCCAGACCGCCGAACAGCTCGTGTTCCTGTTCTGCCGCGCGGCACGGGCGCACGGGTTCCTCGAGGCGCTCGATGCCGGCATGGTCAGGGATCGAGGCGGCATGACGACGTACGAAGTCTCGCGACGAACCGCACAGCAGTTACTGCTGGTCGAACTGGCGAACCTGTACGAACAGCGCGCAGCGCTTGACGGAAGTGCGCTCGACACCGAGACGGCACACCGTTTCGCGGCCCGGCTCGACGATCCGCTGCGTTCGGTCGTGCTCGGACTCGTGCGGTGAAAACGCGCGATGGACGTTCCGCCGATCATCATCGCTCGCCCGCCGCGGCATGTGACGATCGCGCTACTCGTGACTGCCGGTACGGCGATCGTCCTGTCGATCGCGGTATTACTGTGGCGTTTTGGTCCTGTCATGACCGAATGGGGCAATGTGGTCGAACCGCACGAGTTGGTTCGATACGGAATCGATCCTGTTCCGGGACGGCAAGCCGCGATCGTCCCGCTGCCCGCCCGCCTTGCCGAGACTGCGGGGAGTCCGACGGGACGGGCCGACATCGCCGTTGAAGTGCCTACAGATGACGGTGGGGTACGCCGCGTACCCGGCACGTTAATCAAGGTGTTGACCGCCGCGCCGCGCGAGCGCGCGATCGACGCGCCTGACGGGCGGCAACGTCTCGTACTGATCGCGTTCGCCGCGCCATCCGCGCTGTCGACCGATACACGGGTGACCGTGCGCCTGCGGATCGCTACGAAGGCACCGCGCGCGCTCGGCTGGCTGTCGCTGTTGTGAATCCTGCTTTTTTGGAGTAGCGGTGAAAGCACTTCCGGACTGCTTACTGTATCTGATCGCGAGCGTCGTCCTGCTGACCCTCGCCGTGCCGCTCGCGCTGAACCAGGTCAAGCCGAACCGCCTGTACGGCGTTCGCACGAAGGCGACCTTGAGTTCTCCGGCGATCTGGTACCGGAGCAACCGCAGGTTCGGCATCGCACTCGTTGCTGCAAGCCTGACGTACATCGTTGCAATCGGGTATCCCTGCGCGAAGGGTATCGAGGTATCACGCGTGCTCCTGCTTGTGGGGTTCCTGCTGGAGGTCGGCGTACCGGCCTTCGTCGCGCTGGTATCGCTGGCTAACCATGACCGAGGACGGACAAAGTGAACGAGCAACTGGAATTCTTCAACCGACTCAACCACGTACGCGCAAAGATCGTGCTGTCGCAGGACGTCTCTCGACTCTTCCGGCTGGAACCCGTCGAGACGCTGCGCCAGTACGGGCTCGATTTCGTGATGCCGGGCGGTACCGGCGAGATGCTGTTCTCCGACTATCTCGAACGGATCTCGCCGGCCGCCCGCGCGGTGATTCTCGGCACGATTTACCGCAACCGGCGCCGCGACCTGATCCGCGTGGACGGAGGCGACGGCGGAGACGGGGGTGATGGCGGCGACGGGGATGGTGACAGTGACAGTGACGACGATGAAGACGACGATACGGTCGCATCGATGGCCGTCGCCGTCGCGAATGTGGGGGTCGTCGCAAATGCGATCGCCAACGCCAATGCCATCGCCAACGCCAACGCGAATGCGAACGCCATTGCCAATGCGAACACGGTCGCGGCCGGCGCATACGACGGCGGCGATCTGTCCGGCGGCCAGCCGATCCACGTATCGAAGTTGTCGATCGAGCCACGGCTCTTCGAACGTCTCGAAGCGCATGGCCTGAACGTCTACCGGCAGCTCGCGCTGATACGCCATGCGGCGCGACGCTCGATCAGTACGTCGGGCGCGCATGATGCGTCGGGCCACATGGCGTTTTCGTATCGCGACATCGTGATCGACATGGAAGTCGCCGTCGACGGGGACACGACGAGTGTGGTGCGGGCCGACATCGGCCGGACCATTCAGTAACCGGGCCGAAGGAGCCTTCGTGCGCCACGTAAGCCAGCTGACCGTCCTGACGGCAAACCAGTGCACCGCCGCGTGCGGCCACTGCTCGATGAATTCATCTCCGCAAAGAAGGGAGCGGCTGAGCTATCCCGCGATCCGCAAGGTGGTCGACGACCTGCTCGACGCCCGCGGACTCGGCATGGTCATCTTCGCCGGCGGCGAACCCACGCTGCTGAAGCAGCATTTGCTCGACGCGATCGCGTTTTGCAGCGCCGCCGGCGTTAAAACGCGCCTCGTGACGAACGCGTCGTGGGCCATCACACGAGGTGCGGCCGAGCGGACGATCGACTCGTTGCGCGAGGCCGGGCTCGATGAAATCAATTACAGCGCCGACGATTATCATTTGCCGTTCATTCCGTTCCGCCATGTCGTCAACGCGTGGCATGCAAGCAAGGGGAAGGGCTTTGACAGCGTCGTCATTGCGAACTGCTATGGCCCGAACTCGACCTTGACGTCCGATTCGATACAGGAACAGCTCGGAGAAACGCTGGCGGTCTATTGGGACGAAGACGGAACGCACGCGCCGCTGCCCGAGCCGGGCACGGATGGCACGCGCTATCTGATCTCGAACGCACGCCTGCAGCGACTGGGCCGCGGCCGCACGATCGATGACGCGGAACTGATTTTTCCGGCCAACCAGGCGCTGCTGAACCTGCCCTGCCCATGGGCCGTCACGAGCGCCGCGCTGTCGGCGCAAGGCCATTTACTCGCCTGCTGCGGCACCGAAGCCCACGCGAACGAATTCCTCGACTTCGGCGACGCCCTGACCGAACACGCCGGCACGCTCGTCGAGCGCACGCGCGGGAACCTTGTGGTGCAGGCCATCGGGCGGTTCGGCCCGCTGTTCCTGATGAACTTCGTCAAGCTGTTGACGGACGAGCCGCTTTTCGCCGAACGCTACAGTTCCGTGTGCGAGGTATGTGAGGCCGTCGTCCACCATCCGCGCGCGCGCGAACTGCTGAACGCGCACCTCCATGAACTCGCCCCACTTCTTGGATAAGCCCATGACCGCACTCCACTCCGCAGCCCAATCTCCGTCGCTTGTCGACGTCAGGCAGTATCTGGAGCGGGTCGGTTATGCCGAACTTTGCGCGAGCTTCAATCCGTTGAAGCCCCGTGTCGAGTCATGGTCGAAGGCCGTCGACTGCCTCGTCGATCGATCGCTTGCCGGCATCGTCAGGCTGCTGCTGCTCGGCAAGCCGGTCGACAAGGACTGCCTGGACGGCACGACGCTCGCGCACCTCGAACCGCTCGTCGAGTTGGGTATCGTCGACGATCACGGCAGCCGGCTGCAGACGCGGGGGCTCGTCCTCTATGTCGTGCTCGGCATCTGGTTGTTCTTCGACCTGCCTTGCGTCGATCCGCGTGTCTACTACGGCGACGATTCGTTCGCGCTATTGAACCGACTACGTCCCGCGCAAGGCGGCAGGACGCTCGACCTGTGTGCCGGCCCAGGCGTTCAATCGCTCTATTGCGCGCGCGTCGCGCGCCAGGTCGTCTCGGTGGAAATCAACCCGTTCGCCTCCTCGATCGCGATCATCAATCGCGAGATGAACGGCGCGACGAACTGGCAGGTCGCCACGGGTGACCTCTACGACGCACTCGAGCCCGGACAAACCTTCGACCACATCGTCTGCAACCCGCCGTTGCTGCCGTTCCCCGACGACGCGCGCTATCCGTTCGTCGGCCACGGCGGCGAGGACGGCTGGACGATCGCATGGCGCGTGCTGGACGGCCTGCCCACGTTCCTGCGTGCCGCGGGCCGCGCCCAACTGGTCGGCACGACACTCGGCGACGGTGTCGAGCCCATCATCACCGATCGGCTTCGGGCATTCGCACGTAACGCACGCATGGACTGCCATCTGTATGTGACGTCGCACGTGCCGCTTGCGCGCGGAACCGAGTATTTCGAAGGGTTGACTTGGTCGGCCGCGGCCTCGGAAAACGTGCCCATCGATCGCGTGCGGGACCGCCTCGAAGCGTTTCTTGCCGAACGCGACGCAACACATCTCGTGAGCCACTATCTGCAGGTCATGCACGGGACCGGAGAGACGAAGGTGATCGATCTCGTCACCGACGACGCGCCAACGGGCGAACTGTGGTACCGATGAGAGCGGATCGCGACACTGCCCGATGGATCTCGGTCTTCATCGTATCCGGACGTCGCTGAAAGAAGCGCTCGTCGTCGAAGCAGGTGCGTCTCCGTCTTCGGACCTGCTAGCGTGCGTCGTCGCTCTCGCGAACCACCGCGGCGCGAATCTGAGCTTCACGAAGCTGCAAAAGTTATTCCTCGGTTCCTCCGGCCTCGACGAGCGCGGCGCGGTCGGCCGCGTCTGCGAGCTTGCCGGCGTGGTGCCGCGGCAAATGCGTATCGGTCGCACTGCGTTGCGCCATGTACCGCTTCCCGTCATCGTCCGGTCGCCGGCGCACGGCTACGTCGTGTTGCAACAGGTCGGGCTGCGGTTCGCGACGGTGGCGATGCCGAACGAGGGCAACCGACGCCTGCCTCTCGATCAGTTGGGAGGCGACACGCTGGATGTGCTCGACGTGCACTTGCCCGCGAGAGAATCGACGCGAGGCAACGACGTGCCGTGGCGGTACCGCGATCTGCTGGGGAGGATTCGCGGCAAGGCGGCGAGCGGCGTGCCGATTCTCGTGCTCGGGCTGTGTCTCGAAGCGTTCTCGCTCGTGCTGCCCCAGTATGGACAACTCGCCGTCGATCGGTTCATTCCATACGACGACCGCCTGTTCCTGATGCTTTTGTCGGCGGCGTTCCTCGTCGTGGTGCTGCTGCGCGGTCTGACCGACCTTGCCCGGGGATGGGCTCTCGCCGTCGCGGGCGCATCGATCAACGTGCAGTGGATGGGGACGGTATTGCGCAAGCTGCTCGACCTGCCGCTCAGCTTCTTCGCCGGCAAGGAGGTAGGCAACCTGACGTCGCGCTTCAACGGCGTATTCGGCATTCAAGGAGCGCTTGCCGCGACGGTGTTCGAATCGCTGATGGACGCCCTTCTCGTCCTCGTCACGGCGTCGATGATGCTGTTCTATAGTCCGCTGCTGACGCTCCTGCCGTGCGTCGCGATCATCGCCTATACGGCCACGCGCGCGGCATTCCTCTATCTGTTGCGCACCGCATCGACCGTCGAGACGCAAGCCTCGTCGGAACAATCTTCATTTCTGATCGACATGCTGTCCAACGTGCAGACCGTCAAGCTCGCCAACTCGACCGGTCGATTCTGGAGCGTCTGGATGCAAAAGCTCGTCGCGCAAAAGAACGCCGGGCTCAGGACGCAGAAGTACCATTTGCTTTTCAAACTTGCCCGCGATGTAACGTTCGGCACCGAACGCATCGTCGTCACCGGCATGGCCTGCCTGTTAGTCTCCGGCGGCCACTTCTCGATGGGCATGGTGTTCGCGTTCGTCGCGTACAAGGAGCAGTTTTCGCATCGCGCCGCGCTGCTCGTCGATCGCTTCTTCGACATCCGCGCGCTGCAGTTCCAGACGAGCCGGATCGCGGAAATCATGAACACCGCGAACGAAGTCCGCGCGCATCACAATCTGCTCTCCGACGTCGCCCAGACGGTGACGTTCAAGGGCGTCTCGTTCCGCTATCGAGGCATGAAGCCGCTGTTGTTCGAGCAACTGTCCTTTTCGCTGCGCGCGGGCGAAACCGTCGCGCTTCATGGCCCGTCCGGCTGCGGCAAGACGACCGTGTTCCGGTTGCTGCTGCGCATCCAGGACGGTTATAACGGCAGCATCCGCATCGGTGATCAGGAACTCGACACGTACGGCGGCAACGAACTTCGGGCGCTGTTCGCGTCGGTGCTGCAGGACGACGGTCTTTTCGAGGGGACCGTGCTCGACAACGTGTGCCTTTATGATCCCGATGTCGAGATGGCGCGCGTGATCGATGCGCTGCGACTCGCCTGCGTCGAGGACGAAGTCAGGCGATTGCCGAAAGGGCTCCATACCGTTGTCACGGCCTCCGGCGCCCCGCTCTCGAGAGGCCAGCGCGATCGCGTGCTGATTGCCCGTGCGCTGTATCGGGCCCCGCGCTTCCTGCTGCTGGACGAGGCGACCGGCGGGCTCGACGACGAGACGGCTGTCCGCATCCTGCGCAATATCGCGACGCTCGGGTTGCCGACGCTGGTCATCACACACAGCCCCGCGGTCATCGCGGTCGCAACACGCGCGGTCAGCATCGGTGGCTAACGGTCCGTCTGTTCATCGCGCAGGTTCAACGTCTGCTCGAGCGCGAGCCGCCGCTGCGGCCACTCGTGTGCGACGATGCTCATCACGACCGTGTTTCGGGCGCGACCGTCGGGCATGACACGCTCGTTGCGCAGGATGCCTTCCTCCGACGCGCCAAGCATAGCGATGGCCCGACGCGACGCGTCGTTCGCTTCATCCGCCAGATACTGGACGCGCAGCATCCCGGCGACGTCGAATGCCTCGCGCAACAGCAAATAATTGGCTTCCGTATGGACACGCCGGCGCTGGAACGAGCGTGCCACCCAGACATGACCGATCTCGAGCTTCCGATGCTTGTGCTCGATTTTCCAGCATCGAATGGAGCCGACCGCCCGGTTGTCCGCGGCAAGTCGGATGACGTAGGGTACCGCACGCTCTCGCTGCACGTCGCGCAATGCACGCGCAACGTAATCGCCCATCGCGTCGGGGTGCGGGATGACCGTGGTCGTCGACTCCCACAGATCTCCATCCGCGACAGTCGCCGCGAGGGCTTCCACGTCCGCCTCCCTGAGCGGTGACAAGGTCAAAGTCGGCCCGACGAGCGGTTGTATGAACGCAGTGTCAATGATCACTGTAAAGGAGCCGGGGTTGATCAGCGTAAAGAGGCGTAGTCCAAAGCAAAGTCGTCACTGTTTGCGAAGGAAAGTTGTCACTTCGCCTGCCGATGTTGTCCGAAAGATGCGAAACTCTTGTAAATTCATGACGTTGCACGTCGTGCATTAAAAATGTCACTGCCCACGGCTTTGCAAAGCCCAGTATCAACTCCCACGAGGCACCGTTGAGGTGTCGGCAGCCGCTGCCGCGCGTTGTGGGACAGGGGCTGATCGAGCCGCTCGGTTTTTTCCCGCCTGCTGAGCCTGAGGCAGGCTACTACAGGCAACCCAGAAATGCCGCTGACATACCCACATTAACTTAAATCAACCGGTCTCCACGATTTCCGGCGCGGTTCAATCGTCATTCATCGCCGTGACTCCGCAGCAAACGCTTCACACCGTTGACAGTCGTGCCATCATGGGGCGGCACGCCGTCCATGTCGTAGGCGTCGTTCCAGATTCCCACGACCTCTCCTGCGAGCCGCAGCACAAAACGTTTCCCGACCTCGTGTACGACGATCACATCGCCTTCGACGTGTTTGAACGCTCAGCGGCCGTGCGAAACGTGACGTTCGCGTCCAGCGATAGCTCCAGCCGTTCTCGGCGCTCACGCTCGCGCCGCGTATGGATAGGATCAATCCGATCTCTGACCATTTCCCGATAGCTGGCTGCGAGCTTTCGCGCTTCGCCAAGCGAGACCCGCGACAGCGGCCCAAGTCCCATCTCGCGCACGCGCCCGTTCAGCGTGAACCGAAACACCCACGAGCGCGCGCCGCTGTCGGCGATCTGCATGTACAGTCCGCCGCCGTCGGCATAGTGACCCGGGGTGACTTCCTTGGCGACGCGCAACGCGCTGAGCCGATGCAAGTGTCGTCCTGCCATGCTGCCCTCCTTTCCTACCCACAAAACCCATGTCGCCACCCATGTTTCACGGAAAAATTGTGGAGGACGAGGCCGCACGTCGCAAGCACGTCATTACCCACAAATCCATGCAAAATCATGGAGTTGCGGCACATCAAGGGAAGATCGAGGAACCCCGCGGAAGCCAGGGATGGCGGAAGGCAGCAGGAGTCGAACCTACCCGGGAGTGTCTGACACCCCCAACTGGATTTGAAGTCCAGCCGTACCACCGGATACGAATGCCTTCCTCGGGGAAAACAACCAGAAGAACAACGGGCGCCTACGCCTGAATACCCACCCAACCGCTGTCAGGCCGCAGGAAGTGAAGATCGCGGTGGAAGCGAGTATACCCAACCCGATCGAAGAACTCGAGAATCTGGATCGCACGTTTGCGGCCCAGCCCCGTCGCGTCGCGAAACGTCGCGGCATCGAGCCCGCCGCCACGCGAAGGCGCGAGGTGCGCGACCAGTTCCGTCAGCTCGCGTACGACATCCGCGTGATAGAACAGGTCGCGCACGACCTGGTGCACGTCGCCGCGCCGCGCGAGCTTGCGCAGCAGCGTGCGCACCGCGTCCTCGGCCGCGCCCGTGTCGCGGGCCAGGTCGCGCACCCACGGCGGATCGAAGCGTCCCGCATGAATCAGCGGCAGCAGTTGCCGCGCCAGCGCCTCCTCGCGCGAATCGAGGCTCACCGAATGCGACGGCAGATGCAGCCACGGCCCGCTTCGCGCGACTTCGCCGCCGGACACCAGCGCATCGACGAGCGCGCGCCACAACGCATCGCCGGCAAGCGGCGCAGCCATCCGCCGCAGGCGCGCGGCGTCGAGCCCCTGTTCGTCGGGCATGCGCTCGTGATACGCGCGCAGCGTCTCGATCGCCCGCGTCTGCAGCGTGCGCCAGTGCGCATGCGAAATCACCGCGCCGTCGTTCGACGCGGCATCGCGTTGCCCGATCGCCAGCGCGTCGTCCGGCAACGCGAGCGCGTCCGGCGCGAAACCGGTGAGATGCGTGAGCATCGCGCGCGGGATGCCGAGCGGCGCCTGCGCGAGCAGCGCATCGAGGCGCTTCGCGTCGAGCCACTCGGCAAGCGCATCGAGCCATGCGCGGCGCGCGGGCGTGCGGCGCTTGCGCGCCGGCCCGAACGGATCGAGCACGCGACCGCCGCCGACGGTGCGCGTCGCCTGCGGATTGCGGACGATGAACCGGTCGCCCGGCAGCGCGAACACCGGTTCGTCGAATACCAGTTGCACGCGCATCCGCTGGCCGGCCGCTAGCGTGTCGCCGTCGAGCAGCGCGACATGCGCGACGCGATGCAGTGTGCCGAGATGCACGTGCAGCGGCGCCCAGTGCGTCAGCGTCAGCCCCGCGTCCGCGAGCAGCGTCAGCTCGACGTCCACGCGCGGCGACGTCGCGGCGAGCCGCGCATCGGCGACGGTATCGCCGCGCTCGACGTCGGCCTTGTCGACGCCGGCCAGGTTCAGTGCGCAACGCTCGCCCGCGCGGCCGGCCTGGACCGGCCGGTTCTGCGCATGGATGCTGCGCACGCGCGCCGCGCCGCCCGTGCGCACGATCGCGAGCGTGTCGCCAGTCGCGACGCGGCCCGCGAACGCGGTGCCCGTCACGACGGTCCCCTGCCCCGCGAGCGTAAACACGCGATCGACCGCGAGCCGGAACAGGCCGTCGTCGCGGCGCGCGCGCCATGCGATCGCCGCGTCGGCCAGATGACGCTTCAACGCGGCGACGCCCGGATCGTCCACGGCCGTCGCACGGGTTTCGAAGATCGGCGCGCCGGCCAGCGTCGAATCTTGCAGCCATGCGGCGATCTCGTCGCGCGCCTGGGCGACGCGCGCGGCGTCGACACGGTCGCACTTCGTCAGCGCGACCGCGCCATGCGTGACGCCCAGCAGTTGCAGGATCGCGAGATGCTCGCGCGTCTGCGGCATCACACCGTCGTCGGCGGCGATCACGAGCAGCGCGAAGTCGATCCCGCACGCGCCGGCCGCCATCGTATGGATCAGCTTCTCGTGGCCCGGCACGTCGATCAGGCCGAGCACATCGCCGTTCTCCAGCGGCGTATACGCGTAGCCGAGTTCGATCGAGATGCCGCGCGCCTTCTCTTCCTTCAGCCGGTCGGTATCGACGCCCGTCAGCGCGCGTACAAGCGTCGTCTTGCCGTGATCGATGTGCCCCGCGGTACCGACGATCATGCAGCGGGCTCCGCGGGCGGCACGCATTGCGCGACAAATGCCGCTTCGTCGGCGGCTTCGAGGCAGCGCAGGTCGAGCCGCAGCGCGTTGTCGGCGATGCGGCCGATCACCGGGCGCGGCCATTCGCGCAGCCGCTTCTCGAGCTGCGCAAGCGCGCGGCCGCCGCGCTTGCCGTCCGGCGTGCGCACGACGAGCCCGGCGCTCGGCAGCTGATCGACCGGCAGCGCACCGCTGCCGATCTGGCTGAACATCGGTTCGACCGTCACGTCGAAACCGTTGCCGAGCGCCGCCTGCAGCGCCGGGCGCACGCGCTCGGCGGCCTCGGCGATCTCGCGCTGAGAACGCGTCAGCAGGCGCAAAGTCGTGAGCCGGTCGCGCAGGAATTCGGGCGCCTGGTAGAGCCGCAGCACGGGCTCGAGCGCCGCGAGCGTCAGCTTGCCGACGCGCAGCGCGCGCTTGAGCGGATGTTTCTTGATCTTCGCGACCAGTGCGCGATCGCCGACGATCAGGCCGGCCTGCGGCCCGCCGAGCAGCTTGTCGCCGCTGAAGGTGACAACGTTTGCGCCGGCGGCGACGGTTTCCTGCACGGTCGTCTCGTGCGGCAGCCCCCATAACGACAGGTCGGCGAGCGTGCCGCTGCCGAGATCGACGGCGACCGGCAGCCCGTGCTCGCGCGCGAGTGGCGCGAGTTCGGCGAGCGTCGCCTCCTTCGTGAAGCCGCTGATCGCATAGTTGCTGCAGTGCACCTTCATCAGCAGCGCGGTGCGCGGGCCGATCGCGTCCGCGTAGTCGCGCAGATGGGTACGGTTGGTCGTGCCGACCTCGCGCAACCTGGCGCCGGCGCGACTCATGATGTCGGGAATCCGGAAGGCGCCGCCGATCTCGACCAGCTCGCCGCGAGAGACGACGACTTCGCGCTTCGTCGCGAGCGCCGACAGCGTCAGCAGCACGGCCGCCGCATTGTTGTTGACGACGGTCGCCGCTTCCGCGCCCGTCAGTTCGCACAACAGATCGTCGATCAGGTCGTCGCGATCGCCGCGACGGCCCGTGGCGAGATCGAATTCGAGGTTGACGGGCCGCGTAAGCACGTCGATCACCGCGCGCACCGCTTCGTCGGGCAACAGCGCGCGCCCGAGATTCGTATGCAGCACGGTGCCGGTCAGGTTGAACACCGCGCGCACGGCGCCGGCGCTCTGCGCGGCCAGCGTGCGCGCGACGGCTGCAGCGATGCGCGGCTCGTCGAGCGGCTCGGCCGCCATCGGATCGTGCTGGGCGGCGGTACGCCAGCGTTCGAGTTCGGCGCGCACGGCATTCAGCACGCGCGTGCGGCCATGGTCGGCAAGCAGCGGTTGCAGCGGTGCCGACGACAGCACGCGCTCGACCGACGGCACGCGCGCCAGCACCGCATTCAGTTCATTCACACCCGGTTCGGTCACGTAGTAGTGGCTCCAGTCTCAGCTTCGCAGTCGGCCGAGGCCGGCGCTCGCGCACCGCCCCCGGCCCCGTGCCGTCAATCCGCTTCCCGCGACACATCCGGCCACAGCAGCGGGTTCGGCGAACTGCGCTGGTATCCGGCCTCGTTCATCAACAGGTCGAGCGTGAGACTCGCGAGATCGTCCGCCAGCGGCTCGAACTCGTAGTCCTTCTCCTGGTAGCCGATCTTGCGATAGGTCTTGCACTCGTCGCACGATTCAGCCTTGACGGCTTCGCTGCCGCCCTCGATCCCGTGGTATGCGATGCCCTTCGTCGAATCGCAGTGCGAGC
Organism: Burkholderia sp. LFS061; assembly: GCF_047978125.1. NCBI lineage: Bacteria > Pseudomonadati > Pseudomonadota > Betaproteobacteria > Burkholderiales > Burkholderiaceae > Burkholderia > Burkholderia sp. LFS061. Next base: position 72,371 of record NZ_JBFPFS010000022.1, read on the forward strand.
ACTTGGTGCGCACCATGTGCCACTCGGTCGTGCACAGCCCGCATTGCAGGAAACGGTAGCCCTGGAACTGGCCACCCACCCGCACGACGCTCGCGACCGGATGCGAGCCGCACACCGGGCACAGCCCCGGCTGGTCGAGATACGGAACGTCGGCCGGCGTCACGCGGCTGGCGAGATCGGTCCACACGACCTGCAGCGCGGCCATCAGGAACGGCGCGGTGGCCGGGTCGACCTCGGCGAAGCGCAGCGCGAGGATCGCGTCGGCCTGCGCGTCGAGTTCGGCGGGCGCCGTCAGGCGCAGCCGGTCGAGCAGCTTCGCGAGCGACGGATTGACGAGCCCGGCGCCTTCGACGCGATCGAGCAGTTCGTACAGCACGGCGCGCCAGCGCGGATCGCGCTCGCCGTCGAGCGCCGGCACGAGCGGCATCGAATGCTGCTGCGCACGCGCGATCGCTTCCTTCGACGGCAGCGGCAGCTCCAGCGTCTGCAATGTCGCGTGCTGCGCGTCGGCGACGGTGGCCATCAGCCGCAGGTAGCCGCTGATCGGGTTCAAGTCGGCAAGCTTGCGCAGCCGCGCGGCGCGCGCCGAAAACGCGGTGGCGCGCTCCGGCAGGCGAAAGCGCGGAATGGCCGAATGATCGAGTGCCGAGATCTCGGTCGGTTCGAGAATGCGTTGTGTCACAGAAATGTATTCCAAATAAACAAGCGCCGACGGATCGGCGCTTCGGGCGGTTCCGACGGCTGACGGAGCGGCCCGCCGCGATCGGCGAGCCGCCCGCTCCGGTGCGTTATTTCACGCTTTCACGGAACCACTTCGGGTGATGCTTGCGGGCCCAGCCCAGCGTGACGGTGCCACGCACCATCGCGCCGATCGAGCCCTTCACCCACAACGCCGCGTAAATGTGCACGATGATGCTCGCGATCAGCACGAAGGCCGCCACGGCATGCACGACAGCGGCCGCGCGGATCACCCCGATCGGGAAGTAGAACGAGAAGTAGCGCCGCCAGATCACGATCCCCGACAGCAGGAGCAACAGCAGGCATGCCACCAACGTAAAGAATAGCAGCTTCTGCCCGGCGTTATAGCGCCCGACGGGCGGCAGCTTGTCCTCCTGGTTGGTCAGCACGTCGCCGATCTGCTTCAGCCACTGCCGGTCGTCCGCGTCGAGCGCGTTGTGGTGCCAGAAGCGCACCACCAGGATCGCGAACGACACGAACATCACGAGGCCGACGAACGGATGCAGGATCCGCGTCCACTGGCCGCCGCCGAACAGCGCGGTCAGCCAGAACATCGACGGATGGAACAGCGCGAGCCCGGACAACGCGAGCAGCACGAACGTGATCGCGGTGATCCAGTGATTCGTACGCTCGTTCGCCGAGTAGCGGACGATCAGGTTGGGGTCGTCGTGCTTCATTTCGCGTCCTCCTTGATGCGTCGCGCCTCGTCGCGCGCGGCCGATTCCTCGTCGTCGCTCACCTCGTTCGGACCGACCCGGACATAGTGGAAGAACCCGGCAAGCGCCGTCAGCGCGATGCCGGCGACCGCGAGCGGCTTCGCGATGCCCTTCCACAGCTTCACCATCGGGCTGATCGACGGGTTGTCGGGCAGCCCGTGGTACAGCGACGGTTTGTCGGCGTGGTGCAGCACGTACATCACGTGCGTGCCGCCGACGCCCTGCGGATCGTACAGCCCCGCATGCTCGAAGCCGCGCTCCTTCAGGTCCTCGATGCGCTCGGCCGCGTGCTGCTTCATGTCCTCCTTGGTGCCGAACACGATCGCGCCCGTCGGGCAGGTCTTCACGCAGGCCGGTTCCTGGCCGACCGCGACGCGGTCGGAACAGAGCGTGCACTTGTACGCGCGATGATCCTTCTTCGAGATCCGCGGAACGTTGAACGGGCAGCCGGTCACGCAATAGCCGCAACCGATGCAGTTCTCCTCGTGGAAATCGACGATCCCGTTGTTGTACTGCACGATCGCGCCCGGCGACGGACACGCCTTCAGGCAGCCCGGATCCTCGCAGTGCATGCAGCCGTCCTTGCGGATCAGCCATTCGAGGTCGCCTGCCGGGTTCTCGTATTCGGAGAACCGCATGACCGTCCACGAGTGCTCGGTCAGGTCGGCCGGGTTGTCGTACACGCCGACGTTGGTGCCGACTTCGTCGCGCAGGTCGTTCCACTCCATGCACGCCGTCTGGCATGCCTTGCAGCCGATGCACTTCGATACGTCGATCAGCTTCGCGACGCTCCCGGTCACCGGTTCGCGCACCGTGGGCGGTGGCGTCGTGGTGGCCGAGACGCGCTTGATATCCAGCGATTGCAATGCCATCTCTTTCCCCTTACGCCTTTTCGACCTTCACCAGGAACGACTTGAATTCCGGTGTGTACGAGTTGCCGTCACCCACGGACGGAGTCAGGGTATTGGCGAGATAGCCGGGCTTCGTCAGACCTTTGAAGCCCCAGTGCAACGGGACGCCGACCGTCTGGACCTTCTTGCCGTCGACCGTCAGCGGCTTGATCCGCTTCGTGACGAGTGCGACCGCGATGATGTAGCCGCGCTTGGACGACACCTTCACCCGTTCGCCATGCGCGACGCCGACCTCCTTCGCGAGGTCTTCGCCGATCTCGACGAATTGCTCGGGCTGGATGATCGAGTTCAGCCGCGCATGCTTGGTCCAGTAGTGGAAATGCTCGGTCAGCCGGTAAGTCGTCGCGACGTGCGGGAACTCCGACACCTTGCCGAACGACGCGCGGTCGTCCGGGAACACGCGGGCGGCCGGGTTGTTCAGCGCCTGCGGGTTGTTCGGGTGCAGCGGGTTCGCGGCGAGCGGCGTCTCGAACGGCTCGTAGTGCTCGGGGAACGGACCTTCGTTCATCCCCGCGCGCGCGAAGAAGCGCGCGACGCCCTCCGGATTCATGATGAACGGCCCCATCCCGTTCTCGGGCGGTTCGTCCGCCTTGAAGTCCGGTACGTCGGGGCCCGCCCACGCCTTGCCGTTCCAGCCGATCAGCTTGCGGGTCGGGTCGAACGGCTTGCCGTTCACGTCGCACGATGCGCGGTTGTACAGGATCCGCCGGTTCGCCGGCCAGGCCCACGCCCAGTTCAGCGTCTGGCCGATGCCGGTCGGATCCGAGTTGTCGCGCCGCCCCATCTGGTTGCCGGCCTGCGTCCATGCGCCGCAGAAGATCCAGCAGCCGCTCGCGGTCGTGCCGTCGTCCTTCAGTTGCGCGAACGCGGCGAGCTGCTCGCCCTTCTTCACGAGCGTCTTGGCCGGATCCTTCGGGTCGGGCAGATCGGCGAGCGCCTTTCCGTTGAACTCCATCGCAAGTTCTTCGGGCGTCGGGCTTGCCGGGTTCGCGTACGGCCAGGTCAGGTTCACGATCGGGTCCGGATACTTGCCGCCGTCCGTCTGGTACATCTTGCGCATGCGCAGGAACAGCCCCGACATGATCTCGAGATCGCTCTTCGCGTCGCCCGGCGGCTCCGCGCCCTTCCAGTGCCATTGCAGCACGCGGCTCGAACTCACGAGCGAGCCGTTTTCCTCCGCAAAGCACGTGGTCGGCAGACGGAACACCTCGGTCTGGATCTTCGACGCATCGACGTCGTTGTAGTCGCCGTGATGCTTCCAGAACTCGGACGTCTCGGTCGCGAGCGGATCCATGATGACGAGCCATTTCAGCTTCGCGAGCCCCGCGGCCGTCTTCACCTTCGACGGCGCCGCCGCAAGCGGATTGAAGCCCTGGCAGATGTAGCCGTTCATCTTGCCGGCATTCATCAGCTCGATCACCTGCAGCAGGTCGTACTGCTTGTCCAGCTTCGGCAGGTAGTCGTAGCCCCAGTTGTTCTCTGCGGTCGCCGCATCGCCCCACCACGACTTCATGAAGCTGACGTGGAACGCCTTGTAGTTCTTCCAGTAGCTCAACTGGTTCGGCCGCAGCGGCTGCTGCACGCGCTTGTTGATGTAGCCGTCGAAATCCTGCTCGGCCTGCATCGGCAGCGTCATGTAGCCCGGCAGCAGGTTCGACATCAGCCCGAGGTCGGTCAACCCCTGGATGTTCGAGTGGCCGCGCAGCGCGTTCATCCCGCCGCCGGCGATGCCGATGTTGCCGAGCAGCAGTTGCACCATCGCGCCGGTGCGGATCATCTGCGCGCCGATCGAATGGTGGGTCCAGCCGAGCGCGTACAGGATCGTGCCGGCGCGGCCGGGCACGGCCGTCGTCGCGAGCATCTCGCAGACCTTCAGGAACTTCTCCTTCGGCGTGCCGCAGGTCTGCTGGACCATGTCCGGCGTATAGCGCGCGTAATGCTGCTTCAGCATGTTGTACACGCAGCGCGGATGCTGCAGCGTCGGGTCGACCTTCACGAAACCGTCGTCGCCGCGCTCGTAGTCCCAGCTCGATTTGTCCGGGTACGCGTGCTTCTCCGCGTCATAGCCGGAATAGATGCCGTCGTTGAACGCGAAATCCTCGCGCACGATGAACGTGAAGTCCGTGTAGTTCTTCACATACTCATGCTGGATCTTGTCGTTCGTCAGCAGATAGTTGATGACGCCGCCCAGGAAGACGATGTCGGTGCCGGTGCGAATCGGCGCGTAGTAGTCGGCCACCGAGGCCGTACGCGTAAAGCGCGGGTCGACGACGATCAGCCGCGCCTTGCGATGCGCCTTCGCCTCCGTTACCCACTTGAAACCGCACGGATGGGCCTCGGCTGCATTGCCGCCCATCACGAGAATCACGTCCGCGTTCTTGATGTCGACCCAATGGTTCGTCATCGCTCCACGGCCAAACGTCGGGGCAAGACCTGCCACCGTCGGGCCATGTCAGACACGCGCCTGATTGTCGAATGCGAGCATTCCCAGACTACGGATAGTCTTGTGCGTCAGGTAGCCGACCTCGTTGCTGCCCGCCGATGCGGCCAGCATGCCGGTCGTGAGCCAGCGGTTGACCTTCGCGCCGTCTTCCGTCGTCTCGACGAAGTTCGCGTCGCGGTCGGCCTTCATCAGCTTCGCGATCCGGTCGAGCGCGTCGTTCCACGAGATGGGTTCCCACTTGTCCGAGCCGGGCGCCCGGTATTCGGGGTGCGTCAGGCGGTTCGGGCTGTGGATGAAGTCGATCAGGCTCGCGCCCTTCGGGCACAGCGTGCCGCGATTGACGGGATGGTCGGGATCTCCCTCGATATGGATGATGCTCGGCTGCGCATTCTTCGCGCCGTCTCCGAGGCTGTACATGAGGATGCCGCAACCCACTGAGCAGTAAGGACAGGTGTTGCGCGTTTCGACGGTGCGCGCCAGCTTGTACTGTCGGACTTCGGCAAGCGCTTCGGATGGAGAAAAGCCCATCAGGGCAAGACTCGATCCGGCAAGCGACGTGGCCGTCACCTTCAGGAACTGGCGCCGGGACATTTGTAGCATGGTGGTCTCGGCGTTATTGTGGGGTGGAGGAAACTGAAAGGAATTATAGACAGTTCGAGCAACTATGATCGAATCCTCGGATCAATACTGAATTGTCTGATTACCAACGATGATCCGCGTTCCGCGCGCAACCGAACCGTCATGAAACGACAGATCACTTCCGAAGCAACCCGTCTTGCCCAGCAACAGGCCAACTGGGCCCTCACCGCGTTCAAACGCTTCTCGTCCGACCGCTGCTCCGCGATGGCCGCGGGCATCGCGTTTTTCTCCGCGTTCTCGCTCGCCCCGATGCTCGTGATGGTGATCGCGGTAGCCGGCTGGTTCTACGGCGACGACGCCGCACGCGGCCAGGTATTCGAGCAGGCGCACCAGTTGATCGGAGACGACGCGGCGGCCAGCATCCAGACGATCGTGCAGAACGCGCACCGCGCGGGCCAACGCGGCGGCTTCGCGACGCTGATCTCGTTCGCCGCGCTCGCGATCGGCGCGTCGGCCACCTTCGCATCGCTCAACACCGCGCTCAGCGTGATCTGGCCGGCGACCGAAAACCGCTGGTCGAGCATGCTCGGGCTCGTGCGCGTCCGGCTGATCTCGTTCGGGCTCGTGCTCGGCGTCGCGTTCCTGCTGATCGTGTCGCTCGTGCTCGACACCGCGATCACGTTCGTCGGCACCTGGCTGCTGGGCGATTCGCCGTATGTCGTCGTCACGAACCTCGTGCAGTTTTTCGTCGGCATCGCGGTGCTCGCGGCGGCGTTCGCCGCGTTGATGAAGTTCCTGCCCGACGCGCGCGTCGCGTGGCGCGACGCCGCGGTCGGCGGAGTGGTGTCCGCGATCCTGTTCTCCGGCGGCAAGAAGCTGTTCGCGCTGTACCTCGCGCATGCGGGCACCGCGAGTGCGTTCGGCGCGGCCGGATCGTTCGCGGTCCTGCTGATGTGGCTGTACTTCTCTGCGATCGTGCTGCTGCTCGGCGCGGAATTCGCGGCGGCCCGCGGCAACGCGCATCGGCCCGCCGCGAATTCCGCAGCGGCCACGCCCACCCAAACGGATCGCATGCGCGGCGACTGATTCATCAACCTCCCTCGCAAAGCGGCCGCGCACAGCCATCGCGCGCGCCGCGAAATTGCCTTTCCCACACCCGTCAGACTCCCGTCAACCACGCTGTCCGCCGCGCGTTCGCACGGCGTTGACGCGTTCCTTGCACGTCGACGCGTTCGTCGCTGCAACGGCAAACGTTTGCAAGCACTCATTTCGCTGCTCCAACCGGCCGAAACGGGACGTCTGCCGCAATGCGCATCACACACCGAAACAATCGCACCGCAGCAACTGTCAACTATTTCAAAAACAGGAACGGTCGTTGATGTGCTTGATATATATAGACTTTTTGATGCTGTTACCTTTTCGAGACACTTTATTTTTTAAGCTTTCTTGCGTGGATGGCACTGAGCTATTCTCCAATCCGCAACAAATAACGATGAATCACTTGCGTGGAGAAACTCAACGATGAAGAAACTCGCTCTCTCGACCCTCTCGCTCGCCCTGCTGGGCGCCGCCGGCGCCGCTCACGCTCAGTCGAGCGTGACGCTGTACGGCGTGATCGATACGTCGATCGCATGGGTACACGGCAATGACGGTCAAGCCAACAACTCGTGGCAAATGCTGTCGGGCAACCTGCAAGGCAGCCGCTTCGGGCTGAAGGGCGCAGAAGACCTCGGCGGTGGCCTGAAGGCGATCTTCCAGTTGGAAAACGGCTTTGATCCGGGCACCGGCAAGCTGAACCAGGGCGGTCGCATGTTCGGTCGTCAGGCATTCGTCGGTCTGGAAAGCAGCCAGTACGGTACGCTGACGCTCGGCCGCCAGTACGACCCGCTGGTCGACCTGGTCCAGGCAGTCACGGCCGACAACTACTTCGGCAGCGTGATGGCCACGCCGGGCGACGTCGACAACAACGACAACAGCCTGCGCGTCAGCAACGCGATCAAGTACACGTCGCCGGTCTTCGCAGGCTTCCAGGTCGAAGGCATGTATGGCCTCGGCGGTGTGGCGGGCAAGACGGGCGCGGGCCAGACCTGGTCGGTCGCAGCCGCCTACAACAACGGCCCGGTCGGCGTTGCCGCAGGCTACTTCTACGCGAACAACCCGTCGCCGACGGCCACGGCCCTGCGCAGCGGCTGGGGCTCGACGACGTCCGACGCGATCTTCGACGGCCCGATCAACTCGGGTTACGCCACGGCGAAGTCGATCGCCATCGCGCAAGTTGCAGGTCAGTACGCGATCGGCCCGGTGACGTTCGGCGTCGGCTACAGCAACGCACAGTACAAGCCGGACGCGTTCTCGGGCTTCGGCTCGACCGAGAAGTACAACACGATCCGCGGCTTCGCGACGTACCAGGTCACGCCGCCGCTGCTGCTGGGCCTCGGCTACTCGTACACGAAGGCAAGCGGCGACACGTCCGCGAAGTACCATCAGGTCGGCGTCGGCGCGGACTACTCGCTGTCGAAGCGCACGGACATCTACCTGGTTGGCGCATACCAGCACGCGAGCGGCACGCAGCTCGTCGACGGCGTGCAGCAAAGCGCGCAAGCGTCGATCGCTTCGTACGGCTTCGCCGGCAAGAGCTCGGCCGAAATGGTCGCACTCGGCATTCGCCACAAGTTCTAAAAACGATGTATCCGGCGTGCATGGCGTCTCCGACGCCTTGCCGCCGAACTGGAAAGCCAGCCCCGGTTTCGGCCGCGGCTGGCTTTTTTTCGTCCGTCTCACGCGTGCCCGCAGCGCCTGTGCGGGCCGGCGAACGAAGCCGATGCCGACACACGTCGGCGGGCCGGCAACGGCGCCTGGCGGCTGCAAAGTGCTGCAATCACTACTTCCGGATGTCCAGGCAGATCGCGGTCTTTCCTCCAGGCGACTACCATCCGCACTGTCGGCGCCGCTCGTCCGGCGCGACGGATTCGCCCCCGCGTGTCGAATTCGGCGGCCGTCGCCCGTCGTGTCGATGGCGGCACGCGGTTTGCGGCCCGGCCACTACAGACAGGAGATTCCCCATGACGATTCAGAAGATCACGCCTTTTCTCTGGTACTCGACGGAAGCCGAGGAAGCAGCGGCCTTCTATGCAGGCATCTTTCCGGATTCGCGCGTCGTGCGCGTCACGTCGGTGTCCGGCACCGACGGTACGCGGATGGTCGAGTTCGAGCTGTTCGGGCAGCCGTTCATCGCGATGAGCCACAAGCGCACCGAGACGTTCAATCACTCGATCTCGCTGCTGGTCAGTTGCGCCGATCAGGCGGAACTCGACCGCTACTGGAGCGCCTTGCTCGACAACGGTGGCACGGCCGACGGCTGCGGCTGGATCAGGGACCGCTACGGCGTGTCGTGGCAGATCGTTCCGGAAGCGCTCATCCCGATGATGGCCGATCGCGACGCGGTCAAGGCGGCACGCGTGGCCGCAGCAATGATGCAGATGACCAAGTTCGACGACGCCGCGCTGAAGGCTGCCTATGCGGGCACGGCGGGTTGACGAAGCGCGTCGTGCCGCGGATGCGTGACGGCGTGCCGGTCAAGCGCGCGCGAGTCGCAAGTCGCCGGCGGGCGCCCGGATCGGCGGCTTTCGCGTACGGCGGCGGCGAAAGCGCTGATGATCCGCGAGGTGCCGGCCCGCAAGCCGATCGCTCGCACCGTGGCATCCGCCGCTACGCCGCTACGCCGACAGCATCGATTCGACGGTCCGCCGCGCGTAGCCGATGAACGCGGCGAGCGGTTCACCCGACAAGGTCGCCGCGCCCGCTTCGCCACCGAGATAGGCGGCACGCGCAGCCGCTACAACCGGCCGGTAAGCGGCAGGCAGGCGCGCCAGCACCCATGCCGCGGCGACGTCCTTGGGCGCGATCCTGCCGGTTTCCGCGCTGTACCAGATGCGCGCGAGCGCGAGCACCACGTTGCACTCGTCGCCGCGCCAGCCCGGTTCGGCATTCCACTGCTCAACGGTAGCGAGAAGCGCGGCGGCGAAGTCGCGCGCGGGCACCGGCTCGAACAGCGCGGCCGCCGGCGGACCGGCCAGCGCGACACTGTGCTGCCGCGCCTTCGTCAACAGGATCGCCAGATCGTGATCGGCGAGCGCCGGTTCGACGATGCCTGCTTCGAGATCGCGACGCAGCCACTCGCCGAACTGCAGTTCGCGTCGCGCCGGATGACGCCACGGCACCACGTCGCCGTGCGCGACGACGGTGACCTCGAGCGGGCGCATGCCACCTGCGTGACCGGGCGACGCCGACGCAGCGAGCAGGTCGAACATCAGCGCACGCCGCGCCGTTTCGTCGGGCCGCACGGCCACCGTCACCAGCAGATCGATGTCGCTGCGCGGTTTCAAGCCGCCGTCGAGCGCCGAGCCGAACAGGTGGATCGCATCCAGCGTCGCACCGAGATGTCGCTCGATCGCGGCGCGCGCGGTAGCGACCTGCCCGGCGATTTCAGACGGGACGCATTCAGTCACGATGCGCGGGCCTTACGATACGCACGCATCAGGCGCAGCGGGAGCGACGAGGTAACGAGGTACGAGGCGACGAGAGCGACGGGCTGCGGCGGTACAACGGCACGCGCGGATGACGATTGCCGTCGGGCGTTGCGCAAGCGCGGCACGCCATTCGCCACACGGCACGCACCGCGTGGCACGCATCGAACCGCACATCGCCGGCGCTTCGCGTTTTCGCTGCCGCGCGATTTGCGCGGCGCAATAAAAATCCCCGCACGCTTTCGCGTACGGGGACCGCAGGACATCGCAACGGCTGCCGACATGCATTCGGCAGCCGTCGCGCGGCATTACGCTGCCGCGTCCTTCAGCTTCTTCAGCGCACGAGCCTTCACGCGCACGCTGGCCGGCTTCGCCGGGAACCAGCGCTCTTCGCCCGTGAACGGATCCTTGCCGAAGCGCTTCTTCTTCGCCGGCACGACTTGTGCCGTGATCTTCAGCAGACCCGGCAGCGTGAACTCGCCTGCGCCCTTCTTGTGGACCGAGCCCAGCACGACGTTCTCGAGTGCGGCGAGCACTGCCTTGACCGCCTTCACTTCCACGGCTGCGCGCTCGGCGATGTGCGTTGCGAGCGATGCCTTCGTGAACTTGTCCTTCAGCGGCGTCGGAGCAGCGGGCGCCTTCGCGACGGCGGCCTTCTTGGCCACTACTTTCTTCGCGGGCGCTACTTTCTTAGCAGCCACTTTCTTGGCCGGTGCGGCGGCAGCCTTCTTGGCCACCTTTTTTGCGGAAGTCGCCATGTTTCTCCTACCAGGTGTGGTCGTTGGATACATGAAGCGTGCACTGCGCACGCTTCAACGCCGGATTCTACAAGCGCCTTGACGCTTCGTGCAGTACTTTTATGCGTTTTCGCGGGGTTTCCCGCAGGTTTTGTTGCGCGCGACCGACTTCAACGACGCTCGAGCGTCGAAAAACGCCTTCACGTATGCGCCCGAACGTGAATTACGTTCGATATTTGCGCACCTATACTGGCCTCGCTCAATGCCCGGATGCCTCCATGCGCGAAGTCAGATACGTCAAAGGACTCGACGGCCTGCGAGCCATCGCCGTCATTCTCGTTTTCCTGTCCCACAAGGGCCACGTCCTTGCCGTCGACGTCGGCAAGCTTGGCGTGTGGACGTTTTTCCTCATCAGCGGATTCCTGATCGTCGGCGAACTGCATCGCAACCGCCGGGCGGTCGAGCGCGGCACCATGACGCGCCGCCACGCGCTCGCGCTGTTCCTCGCGAAGCGCGCGCTGCGGATCTTCCCCGTGTACTACCTGCTGCTCGCCGCGCTCGCGATCGCGCACGCGCTCTTCTACCAGCGCGGCGTCAACCTCGGGCTCACGTGGCACGCGGCGTTCCTGTCGAATTACTGGATCGGCGTCGTCAAGGACGGCTGGCCGGGCTCCACGTCGCACTTCTGGAGCCTCGCGGTTGAACAGCAGTTCTATCTGATCGCACCGCTCGCGCTGCTCGCGGTGCCCGCCGCGCGACACGTCGCACTCGGCGTCGCGGCCGTCGCACTGTGCGCGGCCGCGCATCTCGCGCTCTACCTGTCCGACGCGTCGCCGGTGCTGATCTACGCGTTTTCCCCGTGGAATTTCGCGCTGATCGCGCTCGGCGGCGTCGGCGCGATCGCGCTCGCCGATCACGGTTCGGCCGCCGTGCGCCGCGTCCCGCCCGGCTGGCTCGGCGCGGCGGGCGTCGTGTTTTTCCTCGCACTGCCTGCGTGCACGGCGCTGCCCGACGCGGTCGCGGGGCTCGCGGATCTCGGCCTGTCCGCGTCGCTCGGCGCGCTGATGCTGTGGATCGTCAGCGAACCCGAGCATCCCGTCGTGGCGCTGCTCGACTGGGCGCCGCTCGTCTATCTCGGCACGATCAGCTACGGCTTCTACCTGTTCCACAACCTGATTCCGACGCGCTTCGGCGTGATGCCCGCGCTCTTCTCGCACGTGCCGATGCCGGAAATCGTCCGCGAAGCGCTGCCCGAGATGCTGCAATTCGCGCTCGCCGTGCTGCTCGCGCACCTGTCCTGGCGCTATCTCGAAAAAAGACTGCTCGACTTCAAGAAGCCGATCGCCGCGATGCTCGCCCGGCATTTCGTCGCGCGGCCGAGCACGTCGGCGCGTTGAGCGCCACGCGGAAACGGAAAACACCGGGCGCGAAATGCGCGGGAAGATCGCGAGGCAGGTAGCGCCGGGAAGCTGACGCGCTGCGCCGCTACGTCATGAACCGGCGCGGACGGAACCGGCGCCGGCGCGAACGTCGACAATGCATCGCGCAACGACAACAACAACGCGCCGCTCGCCCCGGCAAGCGCTTCGGCACCGGTTTCAGGCGCGACGCCGGACCGCGCCGGAGCGCCCCGCTCCACACACGGCACCACGCTCCACGCGAACCCGACCACACGACAAGCCGGCCGCTCGCACCACGATCGCGCACCGGCAAATGCAAAAAAGCCCCGGCGCCTGAGCGGCCGGGGCCAACGGAACAACCACCACCTGAAACAACGGAGCGCGCGGCTGCCTACGCGACGGCAGCCAGCGCGGGCAAGCAGGTACGCAGGTACGCCTCGAATTCGCGGCTCACTTCCGGATGCTGGAGCGCGAGCTCGACGGTTGCCTTGAGATAACCGATCTTGCTGCCGCAGTCGAAACGCGTGCCGTAGTAGCGGTACGCGAGCACCTGCTCGTTCGCGAGCAGCGTCTGGACCGCGTCGGTCAGCTGCAGTTCGCCGCCCGCGCCCGGCTTGAGCTTGCGCAGGTGATCGAAGATCGTCGGCATGAATACGTAACGACCGACCACGCCGAGATTCGACGGCGCATCCTCGGGCGCGGGCTTCTCGATGATGCCCGACAGCTTGATGATGTCCTCTTCCCATTCGCGGCCTTCGACGACGCCGTACGAGCGGCTGTCCTCGCGCGGGATCGTCTCGACCCCGATCACCGAGCTGTGATAATGGTCGAACACGTCGACGAGTTGCTTGAGCACCGGCTGCTCGCCATGCAGCAGGTCGTCGGCGAGAATCACCGCGAACGGCTCGCCATGCACGAGCTTCTCCGCGCACAGCACCGCATGGCCGAGGCCGAGTGCTTCCGGCTGGCGCACGTAGAAGCAGTTGACGTGGCTCGGCTTGATGCCGCGCACGAGTTCGAGCAGCTTTTCCTTGCCGCGCGCCTCGAGTTCGGCCTCGATCTCGTACGACTTGTCGAAGTGATCCTCGATCGCGCGCTTGCTGCGCCCGGTGACGAAGATCATCTCGGTGATACCGGCGTTGATCGCTTCCTCGACCGCGTACTGAATCAGCGGCTTGTCGACGACGGGCAACATTTCCTTCGGGCTCGCCTTCGTTGCCGGGAGGAACCGCGTGCCGAGACCGGCAACGGGGAACACGGCCTTGGTGACTTTCAACATGTTCGCATCCTGATTGCGTTGACTGCGCCGCGTCGACCTGCGACCCGGCGCGATTGTGTTCCGAACGGCATATCGAGAATCGACGGCACTGCCAATTCCACTCCGCTCATTTTCGATATGGACTGATCGCCCAATGTTTCCGAAAAAAATATAATCCTTTCAATCCGGTCGATATTGCCGGGCCGAGTGCCGAAGCAGAAACAAATTACCGATTTTCCAGATACAAATTCTTACGATTCGAATTCCTCGATATAGGGCACACCGCCCCGTTCGAGGCCCGGGCGAATCGGCTCGTTCTTCAACGCTTCGCGGTACGCCGACAGCACGGCCATGACCAGCAGTACTGCAGCGCTCGCGATCCAATGCATGTCCATCTTGCCGCTCCTTGCATCAATCAACTGGAGCTTCAAACTATCAGAAAAAAATCGGTAAATAATTGACGCGCCCGCGGAACCGCTTTCAGAACCCCGATAAAACCATCATGCGGAATTCCGTTATTTCCGGGCGAGATTTTTTTATTCATTGATCGAATTCTTGCGCATTACGATGAGACTTCCCGTTCGTCCGTCTTCCACACCATCCGTCGCAAGGAATCGAATCGCATGCAAGCTTTCAGCGGATCGTCTCTGACCGCGCCGCCCGTCGCCGATCACAAGGAACACGTCATCGACGCGATGCGCGGCTTCGCGGCGCTGCTCGTCGCCTATTTCCACTGCCGCCAGGTCGTCTGGGTCGGGATGCAGACCTTCCATCATGCTTACGGTCGCGCGCTCGACCCGAGCGTGATCGTCGGCTACCTGACCTTCCCGTTCGCGTGGGGCTCCGCCGGCGTGCCGATCTTCTTCGTGATCAGCGGCTACTGCATCCACCGCAACGCGGCGCTCAAGCTCGCGGCCGATCCCGCGTACCGGCTCGACGCGCCCAACTTCTGGGCACGCCGGTTCGCGCGCATCTACCCGGTGCTGCTCGCCGCGCTGCTGTTCACGCTCGCACTCGACCTGATCAGCCTGCAGATCGAGCCCGTCAGCCACAAGATCCGCGATATCGGCATCACCGCATTCCTCGTGAACCTGTTCTCGCTGCAGGGTGTCGCCGGCTACACGTACGGATCGAACGGCGCGCTGTGGACGCTGTCGCTCGAAGTGCAGTTCTACGCGATCTACCCGCTGCTGTTCGCGCTGCGCCGACGCATCGGCATGCCGGCCGTCGTGGCCGCGGTCGCGCTCGTCAACGTCGCATCGGCGTGGCTGCTCGAACGGCACGACCTGCAGTTCTTCACGTCGTACTGGCTGTCCTGGACGATCGGCGCGTGGATCGCCGACGTGCGGGCTCGGCAGGCACGCGGCGCGGCCGCCGTGCCGTCGCGCGCGTGGTACGTCGCGGCCGCCGTGCTGCTGGCCGCCGGCTGCGGCGCGTTCCATTTCGGCCAGTACGGCGCGTTCCAGCTGTGGTCGGCCGGCTTCGCGTGCTTCCTGTACCGCGCGCTCGCGCGCCCGCCGCGCCCGACACCGCCGCTGCGCGTGCTCGGCTGGTTCGGCGACTTCAGCTATTCGCTGTACCTGATCCACCTGCCGCTGTTCGTCTGCCTCGGCTCGGTGCTGTTCCACTCCGAACTGCAACTGTCGATCTGGCCGTCGATCGCGTTCATGGCCACCGCGATTCCGGTCGCGTACCTGTTCTACCGGATGTTCGAACGGCCGGCGATGATGTGGTCGGCCAGTTTCAAGCCGACACGCGCTGCCCGCGTCGTCGCGCAGGCGCCCGAGCGGGCCGTCTGATTCGGCCGGACCGGTTCCGGAGCCCCCGTGCGGCATCTCGCTGCACGGTTTTTTTTTCATGGCCGAAGCGAGGCTGCATGGCGGGTCGGGCGGGTATGCAACCAACCCTGTAGCCGGTGCCTGACGGCCGCCTGTCCGGCTGCAATGCCACCGCCCTGGGCGCCCCCTATCGAGTTTTTCCCGGCGCTGCCTTGCCGCCCCGTCTCCCGCACGATCCCGATCGAACCGGCAACCGGTCGATCCCGCGCCCGGCACGCAACAACCCACCCCTCACCAGCCCTACCCAACACGCCCCCTGAAAAACGAAGCCCCCACGCAGCACAACACCGCATGAGGGCTCGTTTCCCGCCGACTGGCGCCGTCTGCTACGTCCGCTTCTTCGCCTTCGCGGCCTTCGCCGTATCCGCGAGGATCTTCTCGACCCGCTCCACGTAGGTCTCGGTGCCGAACCGGCGCACCGCCGTCGCACGCCCGCTCGCGACGAGCCGCTCGCGCAGCGCGCCGTCGCGCTTCAGCGTGTCCAGCGCGTTGGCCAGTGCGGTCGCATCGCCCGGCTCGCAGAGCAGCCCGTTGTCGCCGTCCTCGATGATCTCGACGACGCCACCCGCGCGGGCCGCGACGACCGGCCGGCGCGCGAGCATCCCTTCGACGATCACGCGCCCGAACGGCTCGGGCGTGATCGACGTGTGCGCGACGACGTCGACCGCCGTCATGCACGCGGCCACGTCGCGCTGGAACCCGAGGAAATGCACGCGCGCGTCCATCCCGTGCCGCGCGACGTATTCGTGCAGTTGCGCCGCGTATTCGTCCTCGCCGAACAGCGGTGCGCCGACCAGCACCACGTGCATGTCGGGATGCTGCGCGGCAGCCTCCAGCAGCAGGTGCTGCCCCTTCCAGCGCGCGAGGCGGCTGAACGAGCCGACGAGCCACGCATCCTGCGGCAACCCGAGGCGCGCGCGCAGCGCGGCCTGGCTGACGCCTTCCAGCGCATCGAACGGCTCGGCCGAAATGCCGTTGAACACGACGTCGACGTGCTGCGGCGTGAAACCCGTCAGCGTGCGAAACGCCTGCGCGGATGCGTCGGAGTTCGCGATCACGCGCGTGACGCCGAGCCGCGCGCAGTACTTGATCGCCAGCAACTGCTTGCTGCCGAAATGGTCGGTGCTGACGATGTCGCGCAGATGCCATACCACCGGCTTGCGCGCGAGCCGCCCGGCGAGCGCGGCGACCACCATCGCGCGCTGCGTGTTCGCGTAGATCACCTCGGCGCGGCGCGCGCGCCGTGCGACGTCGCGCACGAGCCGCACGAGCTGCTTCAATGCGCCGACCGACACGCCGCCCTGCTTGCGCACGGCCGCCAGCGCACCCTGGTCGACCACGTCGACGCGCGCGCCGATCTCGTCGAGCGCCGCGCGGAACGGCCCGTCGTCGAACAGCAGCACGTCGGCGTTCGCGCGCATGTGCTTCATGATCTCGAGCAGCGACAGCTCGGCGCCGCCGAGCACGCCGCTCTGGTCGAGCACGAGCGTCGCCGGGCCGCGCGCGGCCGGCATCGGCGCGACGGCCGTGCCGCGCTGCGCGGTCGAGCCGGGCAGCGCGGTTTCCACATAGTCGAGAAAGCGCCGCCGGAACGTATCGGCGGAAAACCGCTCCGCGTTCGCGCGGCATGCGTTCGGCGTGAAGCGATGCGGCGCGCGCTCGAAATCGTCGACGGCCGCGACGATCGCGTGCGGCGTCTGCTCGTCGAAGAACAGCCCGGTCGGATTAGCGCCCGATTGCGGGTCGAGAACGGTTTCGAGCGCTCCGCCCTTGCCGTATGCGATCACCGGCGTGCCGCAGGCCTGCGCCTCGACGACCGAGATCCCGAAATCCTCCTCGGCCGCGAACACGAACGCCTTCGCGCGCCGCATCCGGTCGTGCAGCACCGCGAACGGCTGGTAGCCCATGATCTCGACGTTCGGGCCGGCCTTTGCGCGGATCTTCTGCATCTCGGGGCCGTCGCCGATCACGACCAGCTTGCGCTCGGGCGTCTTCGAGAACGCCTCGACGATCAGGTCGATCTTCTTGTACGGCACCATCCGCGACGCGGTCAGGTAGAAATCGTCCTTGACCGCATTCAGCGAGAAACCGTCGACGTCGACCGGCGGGAAGATCACCGCCGCGTCGCGGTGGTAGACCTTCTTGATGCGCCGCGCGATGAACGCGGAGTTCGCGACGAAGCCGTCCACCGCGTTGGCGGTGCGCGTGTCCCAGTTGCGGATGTAGTGAAGAATCATCCGCGCGAGCAGCGATTTCGGCCCATGCGTGAGGTTCGACTGCTCCAGGTACTGGTGCTGCAGGTCCCACGCATAGCGGATCGGCGAATGCACGTAGCTGATGTGCACCTGGTCCGGCCCCGTCAGCACGCCCTTCGCGACCGCATGGCTGCTCGAGATCACGAGGTCGTACTCGGACACGTCGAGCTGCTCGATCGCGAGCGGCATCAGCGGCAGGTAGCTGCGGTACTTGGTGCGCGCGAACGGCAGTTTCTGGATGAACGACGTCGTCACCGGCTTGCCGCGCACGAACGCGCGGTCGTCGAGAAAATCGACGAGGCTGAACAGGTCCGCGTCGGGAAAGCACGCGACGATCTGTTCGAGCACGCGCTCGGCGCCCGCATAGGTGACGAGCCAGTCGTGGACGATCGCCACGCGCAGCGCGCGCGCCGGCTGGCGCGCGCTGGCCCGCTCGGCCGGCATGGACCGGCGCAGCGCGGCGGCGTCGCCCGCTTCGGCCACGGCCGCATCGGCGGTGGCGAGATTCAAAACGGCGTGTTCCGCCAGATCGCGATTCATACGGTTTTCCTCGCATTGAGACGGACAAACAGGTCGCGCACGAGCGCGCGCAGCCCCGGCGTCATCGTGAGCGACCACGCGACGTTCAGCACCAGCACGATCGCGCACATGCCGATCGATTCGCCGAGCCCCGGCCACGCCTGCGCGAGAAACAGGCTCGCGAGCAGGAAGGCCAGGTGCGCCAGCATGTCGAGCACGATCGCGCGCATCCGGATCGCAGACAGGTACAGCAGCACGCCGTAGTCGACGAACGCGCGCGCCGCGACGACCACCGCCGCGCCGATCAGCCCGAAGTGATGAATGCCGAACCACAGGCCGCCGACGAAGAACGGCATCTCGACGAGCCCGGCGAACGCCGCGCGGGCCGGGTTGACCTGCGACTGGATCAGGATCCGCGTCACGCTCGCCTGACCGACGAGCCACACGCTGATCACCAGCACGCGGCCGACCGGCGCCGAATGCGCGGCGAGATCGGCGCCGACCCACAGCGTGAGGAACGGCGCGAGCGCGAAGATCGCGACGATGCCGACCGGCGTGAACACGCCGTTCAGGAATTCGAGCGACTGGCGCGCGAGCGTGTCCGCGTGATCGCGGCCGACCGCCGACAGGCGCGGGAACAGCGTGCGCACGAGCGCGTTCGGCAGCATGTTCAGGCGCGTGACGAGGTTCTGCGGCACCGTGTAGTAGGTGACGAACTTCGCGCCCATGCCGGCGCCGAGCATCACGCGATCGAGCGTGTCCGCGATCATGCTCGTCGTGCTCGCGATCAGCATCCAGCCGCCGAAGTTGAACAGCCCCTTCGCGGTGCCCCACTGCGGCGGATCGATGCGGCGAATGCCGAGCACCTTGATGCTGGCGTGGCCGAGCATCACCGCCGCGATCAGGCGCGCGACGACTGCCGCGGCAAGCACGGTCTGCAGGTTCGGCGCGATCCACCATGCGGCGCCGAGCGGCAGCAACTGGAACAGGAACGTGCCGATCGTCTGGTTCGTGTTGAACACGCCGAAGCGTTCGGCGCCGTTGATCGCGCCGGCGAACACCCACGACACGTTCGCCAGCGGAATCGCGAGCGCGAGCCACGGCAGCGCGAGATACACCTCGTGCTGCATCGCGGCCGACACCTTCGTGAAATACGCGGTGTAGACGAACGCGCCGAAATAGATCAGCAGCCCGCCCACGACGCCGGTGCCGAGATTCAGCCAGAACGCGCTCCAGAACACGCGCGCGCTTTCGTCGTCGTTGCCGCTCGCGAGCGCCTTCGAGATGTGGTTCTGCGCGGCCATGCTCATCCCGAGATCGAGGATCCCGAAATAGCCGATCAGCGTCCACACGAGGCTGACGACGCCATAGCGTTCGACGCCGAGCGCGTGGATATACGCGGGCACCGTCACCAGCGACACGAAGGTCGGCAGGATCAGCCCGATGAAATTGATCGAAACGTTCTTGAGTATGCCTTTGTCCATGCTTGTGCCTTGTGTGATGGCGACGGCGACGTCGATGACGACGGCGCGCCGCCCGTCACGGTTTCCAGCGATACATCAGCACCTTGCCGCGCGCGTCTTCCTCGACGAACACGAGGTATTCGCCGTTCTCGCGCCGGAACGCACTGATGCCGAACGGCACGTCGACCCAGCCGGATGCCTTGCCGACCTCGGTGCCCGGGCTCATCACGCCCACTTCCTTGCCGGTGTCCTTGTCGTACACGTGGATCTTGCCGACCGGCTCCACGGTGAAGATGTAGCGGCCCTCGACCGTGATCCCGATCAGGTCCAGGATCGGCTTCGCGCCGAGCTGCCACGGCAGCGCGACCGTATAGCGCACGACGGGCGAGCCGGTCGACCACTTGTCGAAACGCACCAGCACGCGGCCGACTTCCTTGTTGATGCCCGGCTGCGGCGGCGCGTCGGCCGTGTAGCCGGTCACGTACAGCGTGTCGGCTTGCGCGTCGTAGATCGAGCGGCGCAACTGCGTGAACGGCTGCGGCATCGGGTAGGTCGTGACCTTGTCGTACGAGTAGACCGGGTTGCCGGCCTTGTCGACACCGCCGTACCGGAACCGATGGATGCCGCGCACGTCGCTCGTGCGCCAGATGTCGCCCTTCGTGTCGACCCACCAGCCCCAGCCGCCCGCCTTCGCCTTGCCGGTCGTGTTGATCTCGAACTCGTCGGCGTCGAGCCGGCCGTTGCCGTTCGCATCGCGCCACAGCCAGTCGCCGCCGGGCGGCTTGTTCGGCACCTTGTCGACCGGCCGCGCGCGGCCCGCGATCAGGCCCGACGGAATCGCCACCTCGCCGTCGCGCTTCGCATCGAAGCGGTAGATCTTCAGGTGATCGGCGTACATGTCGGTCAGGTACAGGAACGTGCGGCCGTCGACGCGACGCGCGATCGGCATGCCCGGCCACTGGTCCGTGTGGAACACGGGGTCGTCCGGATACTTGAAGCGGTTCGACAGGAAGCCGACGTATTTCCAGTCCTGGCCCGGCGGCTTCGACAGGTCGAGCTCGAAGCGCTTGTTGCCCGTGTACACGCTGTTCGGCCGCGCGGGGTCGAGCCACGCGCCGTCGACGAACAGCAGCCCCTGCACCTGCCAGCGCGGCTTGCCGTCCGGCGTGTAGCTTTCGAGCACCGCGCCGAGCCCGGCGCCGATCGTGTCGTGGCGCGGCCCGATGCCGTTCATCGACACATACACGTTGCCGGCGCGGTCGACGCCGACGCCCGTCAGCCCGTTGAAGCGCTGCGGCCCCGGCCGCCCCGGCACCGGGCCGGCGAAGATGCCGCCGCGCTCGCCGAGCGTGCCGGACTGCGCATAACCCTTGCCGCCTTTCGAGAAGATCAGGATCTGCTGGCGCGGCCCGTTGTCCGCGACGAGCACGCGCCCTTTCGCGTCGACCGCCACGTCCACCGCGTCGGTGCCTTCCGGCAGCGCGGGCGCGTCGTCGAGCTTGCGGCCGTCCGCGCGCACGTGCACGAGGCGCGCGGGGCCGCTGAGCGTGTCCGTGAGCAGCCACAGCGTGCCGTCGCCCGCGAGCGCGATACGGCCCGGTTCGTGCGCGCTCCACGTGCCCTTCTGCTGCATCGTCTCCGCGTCGTACACGTCCACCACGTCGTGCGACGGATTCGTCGCGAACAGCGTCTTGTCGTCGGCCGCGAGGCCGCCCACTTCCGCCTTCACCTCGCCCACTTCCGAGCGCGCGGGGGCCGGCACCTCGTTCATCATCATGAAGCTCGCGGCCATGCGCGCGCGGCCGGCATCGGCGCGTCCGCCCGGCGCGACCTGCGGTGCCGCGCGAAACGGCGCGGGCTGTTTCATGTCGCCGATCGTGCGCCGCGAGATGCCGAACCACTGCTTGCCCTTGTCCGGCCAGATGCCGGGCGACTGCAGGTGGCCGCGTTCGTTGCCGACGCCGATCGCGACATACGCGTACTTGCTGTTCACGGCGATCGCATTGCCGCCGAGATTGCCCCAGCCGTGCGTGCCGCCGGCGAAGCCGAGCATCTTCCCGTCCTGGTAGACGCTCGCCTCGGCCCCGCTTTCGTCCCACGGCGCATTCGTATACACCTTGCCTTCAGGCGTCACCGCGATCGCACGGATGTCGATCTGCGTCCAGCTGCCGTCGCCATAGCCGAACGTGTTGCCGATCCACGACGTCGTCGCGGGCAACACCGTTTCGGCCGGTGCGGCGCTCGTCAGCAGCGTCGTGCATACCGTCATGCCTACCAGAATCAGACGTCGCAATGCGCTTCTCCAGACTCGATGCAACAGCGACCGGCGCCGCCCCACACTGCCGCCGGCGCACCCTGTCGCTAAATGGGTTTCAAACGTCGCGATGCAGGTTACAAGCAAAAATAATCACAAGAAATTTGGAAATATTTGGGGATGTTTCCGCCTGAAATATCGAACCGGAACAGGCGGAAAATGGCGTCCGGAAACGGCAATAACGACCGCCTTTCACGCGTCGTGCCGTAGAAAATGCCGCTCCGCACCACCCGTCGCGGCTGCCTGGGCATCAACCTTTCATCTCACGACCGGAATAATCGGCATTTGGATGTTTGTCGTCAGATAAATGGCGTGCGTTTTTTTGCCGATTTCTTTTCCCTAGAATCGTTTTCGATTCGACATTTCATTTAAAGGCATGCATTACGTTCACGCATCGGATGTGCGACACGCCGCGGCCCCCGCCGCGCGTCGCGAAGGAGCGGCGCGATGACGGGCATCTCGCGATCCGCCGACCTGGCCCCGCCGCAACACGGCCGCATCGTGCAGCTCGACGGGTTGCGCGCGATCGCGGTCGGTGCCGTGTTCCTGCAGCACGCGCTGAAGGCGCCGCTGTGGATGGGTGTCGACCTGTTCTTCGTATTGAGCGGCCTGCTGATCACCGGCATCCTGCTCGAGCGCAAGGCGCGCGGGCAGTCGTACTTCAGCCACTTCTACGCGCGCCGCGTGCGCCGTATCCTGCCGCCGTACGTGCTGCTGCTGGTGGTGTCGACGATCCTGTTCGGTGCGAGCTGGCTGCCGCACTGGCCGTGGTTCGCGTTCTTCTCGACCAATATCGGTCTGTCGCTCGGCAGCATCGGGCACGACAGCCTGAACGTGCTGTGGTCGCTCGCGGTCGAGGAGCAGTTCTATATCTTCTGGCCGTTCGTCGTGCTGTGGTGCTCGGAGCGCGCGCTGCTGTGGGTCGCCGCCGCGCTGATCGTCGCTGCTCCGGTGCTGCGCGCGATCGCGACGCCATGGTTCGACTCGTTCTGGCCGATCTACTACCTGACGCCGTTCCGGATGGACCTGCTCGCCGCGGGTGCGCTGCTCGCGATCGTGCTGCGCCGCGACCGGCGCGCGCTGGAGCCGTTCTACCCGCTCGCGATCGTCGGCGCGCTCGTGTCGCTCGCGATCCTCGGCTGGCTGCACCTGTCGTTCCCGCGCTTTCGCGCCGCGAACACGCCGCTGTCCAATGCGGCGCTCTACAGCATCTCGCTGCTGCTGTGCACGTCGATCGTCGTGATTGCGCTGCGCGGCCGCGGCATCGTGCAACGCGTGCTGACGAACCCGATGCTCGTCTACGTGGGCACCGTCAGCTACACCGTGTACCTGATCCACCTGAGCGTGCTGTACGCGCTCTGGCCGCTGCACCTGAACCGCTTCGTCACGGCCGCGCTCGCGCTCGCGATCACGCTCGCCTACGCGACCCTGAGCTGGTACGGCTTCGAACGGCGCCTGACGCGCGGCCCCGCACGCCGCACGATGCCGGCTGCCGCAAGCACGACCGCCTGATTTTCTCTTTCGCTTCTACCAGGACAACGCCATGAGCCAAACTCGTAAAAAGGCCATCATTACCGGAATCTCGGGGCAAGACGGCGCCTACCTGACCAAACTGCTGCTCGACAAGGGCTACGAGGTCACGGGCACCTATCGCCGCACCAGTTCGGTGAATTTCTGGCGCATCGCCGAGCTCGGCGTCGACACGCACCCGAACCTCACGCTCGTAGAACACGACCTGACCGATGCCGGCTCGAGCCTGCGCCTGCTCGAACGCACGCAGCCCGACGAGCTGTACAACCTGGCCGCGCAGAGCTTCGTCGGCGTGTCGTTCGACCAGCCGACGACGACCGCGGAGGTGACGGGCCTCGGCCCGTTGAACCTGCTCGAGGCGATCCGCGTCGTGAGCCCGAAGACGCGCTTCTACCAGGCGTCGACGTCCGAGATGTTCGGCAAGGTGCAGGCGATTCCGCAGACCGAAACGACCGCGTTCTATCCGCGCAGCCCGTATGGCGTCGCGAAGCTGTACGCGCACTGGATGACCGTGAACTACCGCGAGTCGTACGGCCTGTTCGGCAGCAGCGGCATCCTGTTCAACCACGAATCACCGCTGCGCGGCCGCGAGTTCGTCACGCGCAAGATCACCGACACCGTCGCGAAGATCAAGCTCGGCAAGGCGACCCGCCTCGAGCTCGGCAACCTCGACGCGAAGCGCGACTGGGGCTTCGCGCTCGAATACGTCGAAGGGATGTGGCGCATGCTGCAGGCCGACGAGCCCGACACCTACGTGCTCGCGACCAATCGCACCGAGACCGTGCGCGACTTCGTGCAGATGGCATTCGCGGCTGCCGGCTACCAGATCGAATGGACCGGCAAGGGCGAGCAGGAACGCGGTCTCGACGCGTCGAACGGCAACGTGCTGGTCGAAGTGAACCCGAAGTTCTACCGCCCCGCCGAGGTCGACCTGCTGATCGGCTGCGCGGACAAGGCTAAATCCAAGCTCGGCTGGGTGCCGAAGACGACGCTCGAACAACTTTGCCAGATGATGGTCGAAGCGGATTTGACGCGGAACCAGCACCATGACACGTTCTGAAGCCGGACGCCCGTCGCGCCGTGCGTTCGTCACGGGCCTGACGGGCTTCACGGGCCGCTACATGCTCGAACGCCTGCAGGCGGCCGGCTATGACGTCTGGGGCACGGTCGCGCCTAGCGCGCCGCGGCCCGACGATCCGGCCTTCGCGCACTGCACGCTGCTGCCCGTCGACCTGCTCGACGCGGACGCGATGCGTGCGGCGGCCGCCGATGCACGGCCCGATGCGGTCGTGCATCTCGCCGCGCGCGCGCACGTCGCGCAGGACGAGCCGTCGCAGACCTACGCGGTCAATATCGTCGGCACACGCAACCTGCTGGCCGCGCTCGCGGGTCTCGACCAACGTCCGTCGGCCGTGCTGCTCGCGAGCAGCGCGAACATCTATGGCAATTCGACGGCCGGCGTGCTCGACGAAACCGTCTCGCCTGCCCCCGCGAACGACTATGCGGTCAGCAAGCTCGCGATGGAATACGCGGCGAAGCTGTGGGCCGACCGGCTGCCGATCGTGATCGCGCGGCCGTTCAACTATACGGGCGTCGGCCAGGGCGAAGCGTATCTGCTGCCGAAGCTCGCCGCGCACTACGCGCGCAACGAACCGCGCATCTCGCTCGGCAATCTCGACGTGAGCCGCGATTTCTCCGACGTGCGCGACGTGACGGCCGCCTATCTGAAGCTGCTCGAAGCGGCGCCGGCCGGCGAGACGTTCAACGTCTGCTCGGAACGCGCGTATTCGCTGAAGGAAGTGCTGGCAATGCTGGCGCGCATCGCCGGTTACGTGATCGACGTGACGGTCGATCCGCGTTTCGTGCGGCACAACGAAGTGAAAAGCCTGAGCGGGTCGCGCGACAAGCTGCGGCGCGCGGTGGGCGAGCTGCCCGTCACGCCGCTCGACGAAACGCTGCGGTGGATGGTGGATGCGATGCGTGCCGCGCCGCACGGGCACGCCGGCTGAATCACGCGGCGCAGGCGCGAGCGCGGTGCGCCGGACGCAAGCCTTCATGCGGAAAAAACAACGGGCCGCCTGTTTTGCAGGCGGCCCGTCGTCGTTGATGCGTCGATGCGGCGAAAGCACCGCGTCGCTCAGCCCTCCAGGCCGCGCGCGAGATCGTTACGCAGGTCGCCCGCGTTCTCGAGGCCGACCGACAAGCGGATCAAACCTTCGGTGATCCCCGCCGCCGCGCGCGCTTCCGGCGTGATGCGGCCGTGCGTCGTGGTCGCCGGATGCGTGATCGTCGTGCGCGTATCGCCAAGGTTGCCGGTGATCGAGATCAGCTTCGTGTTGTCGATCACGCGCCATGCGTTCGCGCGCTGCTGCTCGGGCGTGTCGCCCTTCAGCTCGAACGACAGGATCGCGCCGCCCGCCTTCTGCTGACGCTTCGCGAGTTCGTACTGCGGGTGCGACTCGAGGCCCGGATGAAACACGCGTGCCACCGCCGGATGCGAATCGAGCCAGCGCGCGATTTCCAGCGCGTTCGCCGATTGCTTCTCGACACGCAGCGACAGCGTCTCCATCCCCTTCAGCAACACCCACGCGTTGAAGGCCGACAGCGTCGGGCCCGCGCTGCGCACGAACGGGAACACCTTGCCCATGATGAATTCCTTCGAGCCGACCAGCGCGCCGCCGAGCACGCGGCCCTGCCCGTCGAGGAATTTCGTCGCCGAGTGCATCACGACGTCCGCGCCAAGCTTCAGCGGCTGCTGCAGCACCGGGCTGCAGAAACAGTTGTCGACGACGAACAGCGCGTTGGCCTGCTTCGCGATCTTGCCGATCGCCTCGATGTCGGCGAGCTCGGTCAGCGGGTTCGACGGCGTCTCGAGGAAGAACATCTTCGTTTCGGGCCGCACGGCTTCCTGCCATGCGTTCAGGTCGGTCGGATCGACGAAGGTCGTCGTGATCCCGAACTTGCTGAAGATCTGCGAGAACATCCCGAGCGTCGAGCCGAACAGGCTGCGCGAGCTGACGAGGTGGTCGCCCGCCTGCAGCGCGGACATCACGACCGACATGATCGCGGCCATCCCCGACGCGGTGGCGATGCACGCCTCGCCGCCCTCGAGCGCCGCGAGACGCTCCTGGAACATGGTGACGGTCGGGTTCGTGAAGCGCGAATAGGTGAAGTAGTCTTCCGAATTCGCGAAGCGCTCGGCCGCGTCGGCCGCGCTCTGGAAGCAGAAGCTCGACGTGAGGAACAGCGCTTCCGAGTGCTCGTTGAAGTCGCTGCGCAGCGTGCCCGCGCGCACGGCAAGCGTGTCGAAGTTGAGGGAGTCGTCCATGTTCCGTTTTCCGTATTCGATGGCCGCGCGTGTCGCGCAGGCCAAGTCAAAACCAGGCCAAAACAAAAAGCCCGCTATGCGTCGGCATCAACGGGCTTCGGGCGGTACGACAGCGATCGACTCGGGCCGACTGCCGCCGGCCTTCGCTTTAGCTGTTTTGGGAAGTCGCCCCGCGTCCGCAAGCTGATATCAAATCGACGCAAGGCCACATCCTATCACGCTTCGGCAAAAGCGTACGCCGGTGTCACTCGACCGACAGCTGCAGGTTCATCTGCGAGCGCCCGGTGTCGCCGGCCGTGTCGCGATCGGCCTGCGACGCCGGCGTGAGGCGCGCGCGCTCGATCGCGTCGAGATACTCGGGCGTCACGTCGCCGGTGATGTAGTTGCCGTCGAAGCACGACGCCTCGAAGCCTTCTAGCTTCGGGTTGATGTCGCGCACCGCGCGGCGCAGGTCGTCGACGTCCTGGTAGATCAGGTGGTCGGCGCCGATGATCTTCGCGACTTCGTCGTCGGTACGGCCGTGCGCGACGAGCTCGCCGCGCGTCGGCATGTCGATGCCGTACACGTTCGGGAACTTCACGGGCGGCGCCGCCGACGCGAAGATCACCGACTTCGCGCCCGCATCGCGCGCCATCTGCACGATCTCATGCGAGGTCGTGCCGCGCACGATCGAATCGTCGACGATCAGCACGTGCTTGTCCTTGAACTCGATGCTCATCGCGTTGAGCTTCTGGCGCACCGACTTCTTGCGCACGGCCTGCCCCGGCATGATGAACGTACGGCCGACGTAGCGGTTCTTGAAGAAGCCTTCGCGATACTCGACGCCGAGCTTCGCTGCGACCTGCATCGCGGCCGGGCGCGACGAATCGGGAATCGGCATCACGACGTCGATCGGCACGTTCGGCAGCTCGCGCTTGATCTTCTCCGCGAGATAGTCGCCCATGCGCAGGCGCACGTTGTAGACGGGCACGCCGTCGAGGCACGAATCCGGACGCGCGAGGTACACGTATTCGAACATGCACGGATTCAGCGTCGGCTGCTCCGCGCATTGCTGGCTGTGGAAGTTGCCGGCCGGGTCGATGAAGATCGCCTCGCCCGGCTGCACGTCGCGCACGAATTCGAAACCGATGCCTTCGACCGCGACCGACTCCGACGCGACCATCCACTCGGTGCCGTGCTCGGTTTCGAGCTTGCCGATGCAGAGCGGGCGGATGCCGAACGGATCGCGGAACGCGAGCAGGCCGTAGCCGGCGATCAGCGACACGATCGCATACGAGCCCTGCAGGCGGCGATGGACGCCCGAGACCGCCTTGAACACCGAGGCCGGATCGAGCTCGAGGCCCGTGGTCGACAGTTGCAGCTCGTGCGCGAACACGTTGAGCAGCACCTCGCTGTCGGAATTGGTGTTGATGTGCCGGCGGTCGATCCGGAACATCTCGTCCTTCAGTTGCTGCCAGTTCGTCAGGTTGCCGTTGTGCGCGAGGATGATCCCGAACGGCGCGTTCACGTAGAACGGCTGCGCCTCGGCCTCGCTCGACGCCGAACCGGCCGTCGGGTAGCGCACCTGGCCGATGCCGTAGGTGCCGGGCAGGCTGCGCATGTTGCGCGTGCGGAACACGTCGCGCACCATGCCGTTCGCCTTGTACATGTGGAAATTGCTGCCGTCCGCCGTCGCGATGCCCGCTGCGTCCTGACCGCGATGCTGCAGCAGCAGCAAGCTGTCATAGATCAGCTGGTTGACCGGAGATTGGGAGATAACGCCTACGATGCCGCACATGGCATGTCCTTCAGAATGACAAAATCGGTTACGTCCTGCCCGGCCGCGTCGTCACACGCGTACGTACTGGGCCATGCCGTCGGGCAGGAGCTGCTTCAGCTCGTGCACGCCCTGTTCGGCGAAAGGACGCAATAGCGCATTGCGCCAGAAATCCTGTTTGGGCAGTTCGGTCAGCCCGGCCGCCGCGACCAGCAGCACCACCAGCACACAGCCGCGGACGAGCCCGAACATCATGCCCAGCGAGCGGTCGACGCCGCCCAGGCCGCTCGCCTGCGCGATCCGCGACAGCAGCGCGTTCGCGACGCCGGCGACCAGTACCACGCCGATCACGACCAACGCGAAGGCGATCACCCACTGCGTCAGCGCGCCGCCCGGCCAGTTCGCCGGAATGTACGGCACGACCAGCCCGACGTAGCGACCGGCGATCACGATCGCCGCGATCCAGCCGATCAGCCCGAAAATCTCCGACACGAAGCCGCGCCACGCACCGCGCAGCGCCGACAACACGATCACCGCCAATACAGCGTAGTCGAAAGCGGTCAGCATCGTGCGTTACTGCGTCAGGCCGGCTTCGCGCACCTTCGCGATCGCGGCGGACGCCGCCGCTCGATCCGCGAACGGGCCGGCACGCAACAGTGTAGCCGTGCCACCGTCTGCCTGCTTGCGATGCTCGACATATGCGGGCACACCCGCCGATTTCAACTTGGTCGCCCACGAACGGGCCGTCGCGTCATCCTTGAACGAACCGAGCTGCACCGCGAAGCGCGCACCGGCCGGCGACGACGGCGACGATGCATCGCCGCTGTCCGGGCTCGCGGCGTCGGCATTCGCGACGGTCGCGGGCGCCGGCTTCGGCGCGGCCGGTTTCGCCGCGGGAGCAGCCGGCTTCGGCGCGGGCTTCGGCGGCATCACGCTCGCCGTGGTCGTCGTATCGGGTTTCGCGGCCGGCTTGGCGGCATCCTTCGGCGCAGGCGCCGGGACCGCCGCGACGGCGGTGTCGGATGCCGGCGGCTCGTCGTGCGCGACGCCTGCCTGCACGTCGGACGCGTCGTCGTCATGGGGCGCGACCGCCTGGTGCGCGGGCCGGTTCGGGATGTCGATCGCGATGTCGTCCGTCACCGGCTTCGGGTGCGAATCGAGCACCATCGGCAGCACGATCACGGCAGCCACGACGAGCGCGATCGCGCCGACGAGGCGACGGCGCGCGCGTTGCTTTTCTGGAAGGGTCGGATCGAGGAGCAGTGCGTCCGATTCCGGACGCTCGGTGCGGCGCGGGCGCCGCTCGACGCGTTCAGTGCGCTCCGTGCGCACGTTCCGGGAGGTCCCGGTGCGACCGCCGCGCCGTGTGGGCGCGTCGTCGTCTTTTTTGCCGAACGAGAAAATTCCCATGAATGGCTGAGTCCGAAACTGCCCGTCAGTCAGTGTTGCTGCGATTTACGGTAGGCCAGCACGCCGGCAACCGTATGGAAACTGCCGAAAACCACGATTCTATCATTCTCGGATGCTCTTTTTAGCGCATCGCGAAACGCTTCGGCGGGCGACGCGTAACGCGTCACGCTCGAATCGGGCCCCTCCTCCACGCCAGCCTTGCGCAGCGCGGCTTCGAGCTGCTCCGAGGATGCCGCGCGCGGCAGCGGCAGGTCGGTCACGCACCAGTGGTCGATCTCGCCCTTCAGGTGCTTCAGCACGCCGTCGATGTCCTTGTCGTGCATCGCGCCGAACACCGCGTACGTGTACGGGAAAAAGCCCATGTTGCCGAGATTCTGCTCGAGCACGGCCGCCGCGTGCGGGTTGTGCGCGACGTCGAGCACGATCGCCGGCTTGCCGGGCAGCACCTGGAAGCGCCCCGGCAGTTCGACGTTCGCGAGCCCGAGCCGGATGTCCTGCGCGGATACCGGCAGCACCGGGCGCAGCGCCTCGAGCGCGGCGAGCGCGGCCGATGCATTGATCAGTTGATTCGCGCCGCGCAGCGCCGGATACGCGAGCGCCGGATAGCGCTTCTCGCGGCCGAGGTAGCTCCACTGCTGGCGCTCCGCGCCCGCCTGCGCCTCGTAGCGGAAATCGCGGCCGACGAGCCACAGGTCGGCGCCGATCGCTTCGGCGTGGTCGATCAACGTTTGCGGCGCGGCCGGATCGCCGCAGATCGCCGGCTTGCCCGCGCGGAAGATCCCGGCCTTCTCGAACGCGATCTTCTCGCGCGTGTCGCCGAGGTATTCGGTGTGGTCGATGTCGATGCTCGTGACGATCGCGCAATCGGCATCGATGATGTTGACCGCATCGAGCCGGCCGCCGAGGCCGACTTCGAGGATTACCGCGTCGAGCCCACGCGATGCGAACAGATGCAGGATCGCGAGCGTCGTGAATTCGAAGTACGTGAGCGACACCGGTTCCGGCAGCGACGTGCGTGCGGCTTCGACGGCCTCGAAGTGCGGCAGCAGTTCGTCGTCGGTGACGTTCTGCCCGTTCACGCGCGCTCGCTCGTTGAATTCGAGCAGGTGCGGCGACGTATGGCAGCCGATCTTGTAGCCCGCGCGCAGCAGGATCGTCTCGAGGAACGCGCAGGTCGAGCCCTTGCCGTTCGTGCCGCCGACGGTGATGACGGGGCACGCGAATTCGAGCTGCAGCGCCGCCTTGACCTGCCCGATACGGGTCAGGCCCATGTCGATGCCGACCGGGTGCGCGCGTTCGAGGTGCGAAAGCCACGCGTCGAGAGTGGGAAAAGTGCTCATCGGATCAAATCTGGATCGGTACCGCCACTACGCCAAAAAACGAAGCGCGCCGCCTGACGCTGAAGCCAGGCGACGCGCAGAGTTCACAACCTCGCGCCGGTCAGGCCAACGCGTCGGCCGGCTGTCGCTGCAGCAGCGCGAGCAGCTGCGCGATCTCGTCGCGCATCTTGCGGCGGTCGACGATCATGTCGATCGCGCCCGTCTTCAGCAGGAATTCGGCGCGCTGGAAACCTTCCGGCAGCTTCTCGCGGACCGTCTGCTCGATCACGCGCGGGCCGGCAAAGCCGATCAGCGCCTTCGGCTCGGCAATCACGACGTCGCCGAGGAACGCGAAGCTCGCCGACACGCCGCCCATCGTCGGATCGGTCAGCACCGAGATGAACGGCAGCTTCGCTTCGGCCAGCTTGGTCAGCATCGCGGTGGTTTTCGCCATCTGCATCAGCGACAGCAGGCTTTCCTGCATCCGTGCGCCACCCGACGCCGTGAAGCAGATGAACGGCACGTGCTGTTCCAGCGCGTTCTGCGCGCCGCGCGCGAAGCGCTCGCCGACGACCGAGCCCATCGAGCCGCCCATGAACGAGAACTCGAAGCAGGCCGCGACGACGGGCAGCGTGTGGATCGCACCGCCCATCACGACCATTGCGTCGGTCTCGCCCGTCTCGTCCATCGCTTCCTTCAGACGATCGGGGTACTTGCGGCTGTCCTTGAACTTCAGCGAGTCGACCGGCACGATTTCCTGGCCGATTTCATAACGACCTTCCGGATCGAGCAGCCCGTCGAGGCGCTCGCGCGCACCGATGCGCATGTGGTGATCGCACTTCGGGCACACGTGCAGGTTCGCGTCCACGTCGTTGCGGTACAGCACGGCCTCGCAGGACGGGCACTTGACCCACAGGCCTTCCGGAATGCCCTTGCGGCTTTTCGGGTCGGTCTGCTTGATCTTCGGCGGCAACAGTTTGTCGAGCCAGCTCATCGTATGGTTTCCTGTTCCGTGGCAGGCCGGGCCGCATGGCCCGCCCGCTCCCTGTGTTGTGTTTATCGCGCCGTCTTGCCCGCGCCGTCCAGCGCGGCACGCAGCTCGGCGATGAACGCCTTCAGCGCGGCGGCGGCGCCTTCCGGCGCGGCGCTTTCGAGCAGCTGCACGAGGCGGCTGCCGATCACGACGGCGTCCGACACCTCGGCCACCGCGCGTGCCGTTTCGGCGTCGCGGATGCCGAAGCCGACGCCAACCGGAACCGGCACGCGCGACTTGATGGCCGGGATTTTACCCGCAATGCTCGAAACATCCAGATTTCCCGCGCCGGTCACGCCCTTGAGCGACACGTAATACACGTAGCCGCTCGCGATCTTGCCGACGTCGGCGATGCGTTCGTCGGTCGACGTAGGCGCGAGCAGGAAGATCGGATCGATCTGCGCGGCGCGCATCTTTTCGGCGAATACGCCCGCCTCTTCCGGCGGATAGTCGACGACGAGCACGCCGTCGACGCCGGCCGCCTGCGCTTCGGCCGCGAACGCGTCGACGCCCATCCGCTCGATCGGGTTCGCATAGCCCATCAGCACGACCGGGGTTTTCGCATCGATTTCGCGGAAGCGCTTCACGTCGGCGAGCACGCTCTTCAGCGTGACGCCGCGCGCGAGCGCGCGTTCCGACGAGCGCTGGATCACGGGGCCGTCGGCCATCGGGTCCGAGAACGGCACGCCGAGTTCGATCACGTCCGCGCCGCCTTCGGCGAGCGCGTGCATGAATTCGACGGTCTTCGCGGGATCGGGGTCGCCGGCCGTGATGAACGGGATCAGGCCCTTTCGGCCTTGTTCGGCGAGCGCGGCAAAGGTCTGCTGAATACGGGACATGGCAATTTTCCTAGGATTCGTTCGGCGATGCGGCGGCGCGATTCACGCGCATGCCGGTGCGGCGAGCGCGCTCACGCGCTCGTGCGCGATCGCACAATAACTTTCGTTGATCTCGTAGCCGACGAAGTCGCGCCCCTGCCGTGCGCAGGCCACCGCGGTCGTGCCGCTGCCCATGAACGGATCGAGCACGCGGCCGCCCGGCGGGCAGCTCGCGAGCACCATCCGCTCGACGATTTCCAGCGGCTTCTGGGTCGGATGATCGACGCGCTCCGCGTGCTGCCGGTGCAGGCGCGAAACCGACCAGACGTCCTTCGGGTTGTAGCCCATCTCCAGCCACTTGCTGCCTTCGAACAGCTTGCGCGAGCGGGCCTTCTTCGTGTCGGCGTCGTACGGGATGCGGACCGGATCGAGATCGAAGTAATACGCCTTGGAAACCGCGAAAAAACCGATGTTGTCATGCACCGACGTGAAACGGCGCGTCGTGCCGCCCATGCTCGGCACGCGCCGGTCCCAGATGATCTCGTTGACCATCGTGAGCTTCGTCTTCAGGAAACTGAAGATTTCCGGCGCGTACTGCCATGTGCAGAAGATGTACATCGACCCGCTCGGCTTGAGCTTCGGAATCGCGAGCTCGAGCCACTCGCGCGTCCACGCGAGAAACACGTCGCCCGAACGCTTGTCCGAGTCGTTGCCGTAGTCCTTGCCGAGCCCGTACGGCGGATCGGCGACGATCAGGTCGATCGACGCATCCGGCAGGTTCGCGGCATCGGTCAGGAAATCGCGGTTATGCAGTTCGATACCGGACGGCAGCGCGCGCGGCACGACGACGGCCGGCTGAACCGCCTCCGCCTCGCTCGCGGCACCGCCGCCCGGCTCTTCGATCAGGTCGCGCATCGGTCGGGGTCAGAGCTCGATGCCCGATCGCTCGGCGACCGTGTGCATGTCCTTGTCGCCGCGGCCCGACAGGTTGACGAGCAGGATCTTGTCCTGCGGCAACGTCGGCGCGAGCTTCACGCCATACGCGATCGCGTGGCTCGACTCGAGCGCGGGAATGATCCCCTCGATCCGGCAGCAGTCGTGGAACGCCTTCAGCGCTTCCTCGTCGGTGATCCCGACGTACTGCGCGCGGCCGCTGTCCTTCAACCATGCGTGCTCGGGGCCGACACCCGGATAATCGAGGCCCGCCGACACCGAGTGCGTCTCGATGATCTGGCCGTTGTCGTCCTGCAGCAGGTACGTGCGGTTGCCGTGCAGCACGCCCGGGCTGCCGGCGATCAGCGATGCCGCGTGATGGCCGGTGTCGAGCCCGTCGCCGGCCGCTTCGACGCCGATCAGCTGCACCGACGCATCGTCGATATACGGATAGAAGATGCCCATCGCGTTCGAGCCGCCGCCGACGCAGGCGATCACCGCGTCCGGCTGCCGGCCCGCGAGCTCGGGCATCTGCACCTTGCACTCGTCGCCGATCACGCGCTGGAAGTCGCGCACCATCATCGGATACGGGTGCGGGCCCGCAACCGTGCCGATGATGTAGAACGTGCTCTCGATGTTCGTGACCCAGTCGCGCATCGCTTCGTTCAGCGCGTCCTTCAGCGTGCGCGAACCCGACTCGACCGGCACGACCGTCGCACCGAGCAGCTTCATCCGATAGACGTTCGCGGCCTGCCGGCGCACATCCTCGGAACCCATGTAGACGACGCACTCCATCCCGAAGCGCGCGCAGATCGTCGCGGTCGCGACGCCGTGCTGGCCGGCGCCCGTCTCGGCGATCACGCGCTTCTTGCCCATGCGCTTCGCGAGCAGCGCCTGGCCGATCACGTTGTTGATCTTGTGCGCGCCCGTGTGGTTCAGGTCCTCGCGCTTCAGGTAGATCTGCGCGCCGCCGAGCGTCTCGCTCCAGCGCTGCGCGTGGTAGATCGGCGACGGACGGCCGACGAAATGCTTCAGCTCGCGCTCGAATTCGGCGACGAAGTCGGGATCGTGCTGGAATTTTTCATACGCCGCGCGCAGTTCGTCCAGTGCGTGAATCAGCGTCTCGGCGACGAACGTGCCGCCATACGGGCCGAAGTGGCCGCGAGCATCAGGAAGGTTGTACATGGTGTCTCTCTCGATCGGTCGATGCGCCCGCTTTCGGGGCCGCACCGGCTTGCATCACCCGGCGTCCGCTGCGCGCACCGCGCGTACGAACGCCGCCATCCGGGCGTGATCCTTCACGCCCTTCGCGCCCTCCACTTCGATGCCACTCGAGACATCGACAGCAAACGGGCGCAACTGGCGGATCGCATCACCGACGTTTTGCGCGCTCAAGCCACCACTCAAAACGGCCCGATGCGCGAGCTCTGCGGGAATAAGAGACCAATCGAAGACCTTGCCGCTACCGCCGTAGTCCGGCACCAGGGTGTCGAACAGGAGGCCGCGCGCTTTCGAATAATGAAGAGCCGATTCTACCAAATCGGACGGCTGCGTCGAGGGGCCGACGCGCACCGCGCGCAACCACGGCAGGTGTGCCGCGCGGCCGAGCGCGTCGCATTGCTCCGGCGTCTCGTCGCCATGGAACTGCAGCAGCGTGAGCGGCACGTCGCGCACGACAGCTTCGATCTCGGCTGCGGTCGCATTCACGAACAGCCCGACCACCGACACGAACGGCGGCGCGAGGCGCGCGAGCTCGGCCGCCTGCGCGATCGTCACCGCGCGCGGGCTCTTCGGGTAGAACACCAGGCCGATCGCATCGGCGCCGAGCGCCGCTGCGTGCAGCACGTCCTCGGGGCGCGACAGCCCGCACAGCTTGATGCGCGTGCGCGGCGGCAGGCCGGCGGCGGCGGAAGTCGAAGTAGACACGGTGTGATCCGTCATGATTGCGGGTCCAGATCGGCCCAGACGCTGCTCCACGGCACGCTGCCGAGCTGCGCGGGCGGGACGGCGAATTCCGCCGGGTAGCCGACGTGGGCGAGATACAGCCCGTCGGCCATGAACGTGGGCGCCGCGAGGTTGCGGTCGCGCCCTGCCAGCACGTCGGCGACCCAGTCGGCCGGATAGCGGCCGCGCCCGACCGCGACGAGGCAGCCCATCAGGTTGCGCACCATGTGGTGCAGGAACGCGTTGGCGCGGAAGCGGAAATGGATGAACTGGCCCGTTCGCCGCACGTCGATCTGGTACAGGTGTTTGACCGGCGTCTTCGACTGGCATTCCGACGACCGGAACGACGAGAAATCGTGCTCGCCGATCAGGTGCGCGGCGGCGGCGCGCATCGCGTCGTCGTCGAGCGACGTATGGATCCAGCCCGCGCGCCCGGCCAGCATCGGCGAGCGCACGGGGTGCACGTACAGCACGTAGTAATAGGTGCGCTCGAACGCCGAGAAACGCGCGTGGAACGTCTCCGGCATCGGCTTCGCCCATTGCACCGACACGGTCGACGGCAGGAACGCGTTGGTGCCGCGCACCCACGAGAATGCCTCGCGGTCGAGATCCGTGTCGAAGTGCACGACCTGCCCGAGCCCGTGCACGCCGGTGTCGGTCCGCCCGGCTACCGTCGTATGCAGCGGCACCCGCGCGAACTCGGCCAGTGCATGCTCGAGTCCGTTCTGCACGGTCTTGCCGTGCGGCTGCGCCTGCCAGCCGCAGAATGCCGCGCCGTCGTACTGAATGCCCAGCGCGATCCGCATCACGCCTCGTCCGCGAGTTTCACGAGCAGCGCGCGCGCATCGTCGCGCGTCGCCGCGTCGTTCGCGTCGACCACTTCCTGCAGCAGCGTCCGCGCGCCGGTCAGGTCGCCCAGTTCGACGTACTCGGCCGCCAGGTCGAGCTTGTTGCGCGCGATGCGTGCAAGTTCGTCCGGGGTCAGCGCGGGCAGCGTGGCGCCCGGCGCGGACGGCAAGTCGAGGTCGAAATCGAGCTTCAGCGCGCCGAACTGCGCGCCGCCGAGCGGTGGCAGCAACGACGTCGAGGACGGGCTGCCCACGTGGGCAGCCGGTGTCGTCGCGTCCGGATCCCATTCGAACTCGTCGTCCTGGTCGGCCGGATGCTCCGGGGCCGGATCGTTTGAGCCATTTGGCGGGCGCAACGCGGATTGACCGTTAGTTGCGATTTTGTCGGCGTCGGACTGCCCTGCTCGTGCAACCGGCTCGTCCGCGGCCAGCGACGGATCGTCCTGCATGCGCGGCGGCAGCGGCATGTCGAGGCTGCCGAGCGCGCTGATCGCGTTCTGCATCAGCGCCGCGTGCTGCGTTTCGGTCGCCGAAGGCTCGGCGGGCGTTTCGGCGGGCTTGTCGGCGGCCGCCCGTTCTACCGGTTCTGCGTCGTGCAGGGCCATGGCCGGAGCCATGTCGTTCTCCGGCGGTACTGCGGCATGGGCAGGCGCAGGCGGCAATTCAGGCTGGTCGTCATGCGGCTTCATTACTTCGGGCGTCGGCGATGCATCCGCCTCAGGCGGCTCGACCGTCTCCGCCGCTGCGGCAGTCGCCGCGGCGAGGTTCATGTCGGCGGCCGCGTCGCGGGCGACCGGCATCTCTGGCCGGATCGGCAGTTCGCGTTCGATGGACGGCGCTGCTTCTGCTTCGGCAGCAGTTGCAGCCGTCGTGCCCGCATCGTCCGTGTGCCGGCCCTTCCGGCGCTTGCGCCACGCGAACCCCGCCGCGAGGACGATCACGGCCGCGCCGGCCGCTGCGGCCGGACGCCAGTCCATCTGATCCGAAGCGCGCGCAGGCGCCGTCACGGGTGCGACCGGCTGCGCGGGCGCCGATACCGGCTGCGCAGCGCTGGCGGCCACGCCGGACGCCGCTTCAGTTGCCGGCGATGCGGCAGACGGTGCGCCCGCATCGTTCGCAGCCGGACGCGGTGCAGCAGGTGCCGGTGCCGGCGCGACGTTGTTCGTCGCGGCCGGCTTGCCGATGCCGTGCTTCTGCAACTCCATCAGCACGCGATTCTTCAATGCCAGCAGTTGCTGCAGGCTCGACGGCCG